>JAAYHN010000297.1 GCA_012735395.1 Alcaligenaceae bacterium
TCTGGCACAAGACGCTTGATCCGCTGGATAATGGCTTCCACCTGACGTATCCGGCTGCCGTTAAACAGGCCCAGATGCACCACAAAGCAATGGACAAGCAGGTCATTGACATTGACTTGCGCGTGCAAAACGCCTCTTTGCTCAAGCTTATGATCGGAAATATCTTCATTTTCGTGATGCACGATTTCAAACCTGGACAGCAGCGCATTGCCATGATCGGTTTTTTTTCTGATTGCATTGCAACCATAAGCCACTTCCATTTGCAAGCGCCCTGCCAGCTGCTCCGGCTGCGCGTGCAGATGGTTTTCTATTTCGTTACGCCCCTGGATTTCCTGCAAAAACAGCAGATCGGCCTGAAGGCTGGACAAGCCGGCACTCAGTTCCATTAAAGAACTGCGACGCCCCAATGCCGATTTACCTTTATGAATGTTATAGCTGACTACTTTCAAGACAGTCATATTTATATTTGTTCCTTATGTAATGAACAAAACAACCAGCCATTGCATCACCATTTGGATAATAGGAAAAATAATAGGTGTTAACAAACCGGTTACTATTAACCCTAAGAGTATAAACATGCCATAAGGTTCAATTTTACTGTATTGCCAGGCCAGTTTTGATGGCAGCAAACCGGCCAGAACGCGCCCTCCGTCCAGGGGCAATAAAGGCAACAGATTAAATACCATTAAAATTACGTTAACCTGGATACCGGCCACCGCCATTAACCACCAGAAACTGCCAAAACCACCCAATTCAAGCGTAATTCTTGCCACAATCGCCCATAAAATGGCCATCACCAGATTAGCGGCCGGACCGGCTCCCGCCACCCAGATCATGTCCTGCTTGGGGTTTCTGAGATTGCCAAAGTTAACGGGTACCGGCTTGGCCCAGCCAAAAATAAAACCGGTATTCAGCAAAGCCATTCCCAAAGGGACAATAATGGTGCCAAAGGGATCAATATGTTTTAGCGGGTTGACACTGATACGCCCCAGTACATAGGCGGTTTGGTCACCAAACCGGAGTGCGGCATAACCGTGTGCTGCCTCATGCAGGGTAATGGCAAAAAGCAGCGGCAAGGCAAATACGGTGATCGACTGAATGATTTGATCAAAACTCACAAAAACAACTCCAGAATAAAGCCTGAAAACAAAAGGCTGGTCTTTTCATTTTAACATTGACATCCTCCCCTCCCTCTCGCTAACGCTCGGCCCCAAGGGGCAAAGGAAGGGGATTCCTACCGTGTTTAGCCCACAGGGGCTAACTCACCTCGGCGGGTTCCTGCTGCTGGCGACCTTGCTGCATCGCTCACTTCACAGGCGAACCGGGCATGTCCTGCCCTTAAAATATTAATCGCACCGACCTTGTCGGCATGATCTTCAAAATGGCATTGAACACAATGAAACCGGGCTTGGGTCTGGCGATTGTCTTTCGAGACATGACCGCAACAAGGGCAAGTACGGCTGGTATGCTGCGGTGGTACCGCAATGAGCCAGCCACCATTCCATGCCGTTTTGTATTCAAGCTGCCGCCTGAATTCGCCCCAGCCTTGATCCAGAATGCTTTTGTTCAGGCCCGATTTAGCTTTTACATTGTTGCCCGGCTGCTCGCAGGTGCCGGACGCTGAACGGGACATATTCAGTACCTGCAAATCTTCA
>JAAYHN010000298.1 GCA_012735395.1 Alcaligenaceae bacterium
CACCAAGACCGATTTTAATAAACTCTTCTGCCATGGCGGGAGCAGAGAAAGCGCTTGCAAGTGCTGCTGTAACAAAAAGCTTTTTAAATCCTTTATTCATGCTTTTCTCCTGAAATTGACCAGCATGGATCCTTGTAAAAACAAAGAACATAATTAAAAAACAACGATATACAACTAGACTGCTTAATACGTAGGTGAACTACCAGACGTTCTTTTCAATAATGGGCTGTCCGCTCAAAACCCGTTCCCAGCCCAAACGTTTTAAATTCAAACTCTTGTACTCGCCAAACTCGATCAGCTCGGCCAAGCCTCGACCAACTGCAGGTGATTGTTGCATGCCGTGACCACTGAAACCATTAGCAAAAACCATATTTTTTATATCAGGGTGATACCCAAGAATCACGTTTTGGTCGAAGGTGCAGTAATCATAATGCCCGGCCCAGCTATGTTCACAGCGGATTGCCTCGAAGGCGGGCACCCTGTGCGCCAAAGTGGGCCAGATAATGTCATCAAACAGCTGATACTGGACATCAAAATCAAAGCATTCGGGATCCTGGTCTTCGGGGGGCTGGACCCCGGTAATGAACCCTTCCCCTTCGGGATGGAAATAAACCCCTGAGGCGTCAATCACCATTGGGCAATGATTGATTTTTTCAGGGCAGGTGAAATAGAAAACACTACGCTTGCGCGACTCTATTGGCAACGTAATGCCTGCCTGTTGCGCCAGTTTCATGGCACCCGTACCGGCCGCATTCACCAGCACACCACAAGCAATGGTGTCACCATTATCAAGGGTGACACCTGTTATATTTGCGCCCGCTTTATGAATTTGCACGACCTCATTTTCAAGATAACGGACGCCCTGGGAAATGGCCTTGCGACGAAAAGCACGCATCATGCCGTAGGCATCAAGCCAGCCTTCTCCCTTTTCACCCCATGAACCGGCAGCCAGATCAGAGACATTCATCCAGGGATACTTCCGCTGTAACTCTGTGGCATTCATTAAAACGATTTGCGCCCCCAGACTGCATTGCAGGGCATGGTTTTCGCGCATGACGTCATAACCTGCCTGGGTCGCCAAAAACAGATACCCCGCCTCATGAAAATTGACATCGGGCCTGTCACCATCCACTGCCAGTGTGTCTCCGATATTGCGAATAAATTCGGTACCGAACTGGGAAAGCTGGATATTTTCACGGGTAGAGAACTGATGCCGGATGGAAGCGACCGACAGGGCGGTTGCACATTTCTGGTAAGAGGCATCTTTTTCAAGCACCAGAATGGAACCCTTGAAAGAAGAGGAATTACTTAAAAAATAAGCCAGGGCGCTTCCGGTTGCTGCACCGCCAACGATCACGACATCAACACTGCCTTCCATAAGAATCTCGCAAGCAAACGAATTGACAAGGTTATAAATTCTCATAAGAAAAAAATGCCGTCAACTATCATTTATACCTAATTTTTAGTTTTCAATTACATTTAATATATTCAACTTATTAATCAATCACTTAAATAAAAAAAAATTGAAATTCACAGATTAAAAAACAATAAAAACCGCTTTTACAAGCTTTTTCTTGATTTTCCAATCAGTAAAACAGGCATAAACCATTATTTTTATAATGCTGTAAATATGTTTAAATAAACCCCTAATTAATTGATTTAAAGCGGGATATTGTGCATTGCACTACAAACCGGCAAGGAAGGAATTCTTTTAAAAAAAACATAAAATATTTCTTTTAGGAAATTTTTTGACTTTAAGAAAATTTATGGTTAATCTTCTGTTTATCACTGCCAGCCCTGCCTGGCAGCCCGTACCCCGATTCAACAGCAGCAATTTATCAGCGTCCAGAAAGGAACCCGGCAATGAATCCAACCCAAGAACTGCTCATCTCTTTAGGCGTCAACATCTCTTCCTTACAGGAAGGTAGCCTGCCCGTTTATTCACCCATCGACGGCGCCTCTATTGCCAATGTCACTGAACAATCTTCTGCAGAAGTAAGCGCTGCCATTGACCATGCCCATACGGCTTACACACAATGGCGACAGGTACCGGCAGCACGCCGGGGCGAGCTAGTCCGGCTGCTGGGTGAAGAATTACGCGCCAATAAAGAAGCCCTTGGAAAACTGGTTTCCATTGAAGCCGGTAAGATCATTGCCGAAGGCCTGGGTGAAGTGCAGGAAATGATTGATATCTGCGATTTTGCCGTTGGGCTGTCCCGTCAGCTCTATGGCCTGACGATCGCATCAGAGCGTCCCGGCCATCGCATGATGGAAACCTGGCATCCGCTGGGGGTTGTTGGCGTGATTACCGCCTTTAACTTTCCGGTTGCCGTCTGGTCATGGAATACCGCCCTGGCCCTGGTTTGCGGTAATGCCGTGATCTGGAAGCCTTCTGAAAAAACACCGCTTACCGCACTGGCAACCCACGCCCTGCTGGAACGGGCCTTGCAAAAGTTTGGCGATGCACCAACCCATCTGTCCCAATTAGTCATTGGCCAGCGGGAAGCCGGTGAGGTGCTGGTTAACAACCCCAAAGTTGCCCTGGTTTCCGCCACCGGCTCCACCCGGATGGGCCGTGAAGTGGGCCCCAAAGTAGCCGCCCGCTTTGGTCGCAGCATTCTTGAACTGGGTGGCAA
>JAAYHN010000299.1 GCA_012735395.1 Alcaligenaceae bacterium
GGCGGGCCAGGCTGGGCGCATGCAGGCCGGCGGCATTGATTAGCATATTGCAGCGCAGCTGCATGCCGTCGTTACCGCCAAATGAGCAGGTAAAACCGCCATCCGCTTCAATAACAACGCTTTCCAGCGGGGTATTGAAAACACATTGCCCACCTTTGTTTTCAAGGTCGCCCTGCAAGGTCAGCATCAGGCCATGGCTGTCAATGATGCCGGTTGAGGGAGAGAGCAGGGCGGCTTCACAATGCAGCCCGGGCTCAATCGCAAGCACTTCTGCACGGTCAAGCCGCTGCAAATCATGAACATGATTGGCTTTGGCCTGGGCTTCAATTTTATCCAGCTGGTGCAGTTGTGCGGTTGTGGTGGCAACCAGCAATTTACCCAGGCGCCGGTAATTAATGCCACGTTCATCACAATATTGATACAGCTTTTCTTTGCCTTCCACGCATAAACGGGCTTTCAGGCTGCCGGTGGGGTAATACAGGCCGGCATGGATCACTTCCGAATTGCGTGAACTGATGCCCATGCCAATAGCCGCTTCGCTTTCTACCACCAGTACTTCTTTGCCGGCAAGGGCAAGCTGGCGGGCTACGGCAAGGCCAATGACACCTGCACCAACAACAATGCATTCAATGTCCGCACTCATGGTTTTCAAACCTTGTCTGTAATGGATTGGGGGGTCAGGTCAAAACTGCCGGCATGATAAACAAGGGGAAGGCTATGGGTGTGGCCGCAGCGCTCTACTTCGCCAATCAGGATCATATGATCGCCCTCATGGTAACGGTTGCGGCTGTAGCATTCGAACCAGGCTGCGCAGCATTCGTCATTCAGTTTTGGCAGGCCGTATTCATTAATGGAATAGTTGGCACTGGCAAAACGCTCTTCGGGCGTGCCTTTGGAAAAACGGCGGGCCAGCTCAAGCTGGTCGGCAGCAAGAACGTGAATAATATAGCGTTCCGCTTTTTCAAAAGCCTGGATATTGGAAGAGGTATTGATAAGGCTCCAGAGTACCAGGGGCGGATTCAGTGACACCGAATTAAATGAGCTGACGGTTAAACCCAGTGGTTTGCCACTGTCGGGGTGTGTCGTTGTCACGATGGTAACGCCTGTGGCAAAACGGCCCAGGGCAGTACGGAAAGCGGGAGAATCAAAATCGGGAGCACGTAAGCTCATGAGGTAAAACCTTGTAAATCAGAAAACGGGCCAATCAGGGCGATAAACGGGTGAATACCCAGTTTCCACTGTTATCTTTGCTGTATTTAATACGGTCGTGCAAACGGGAAGGGCGGCCTTGCCAGAACTCGATTGTTTCAGGAACAATCAGGTAGCCACCCCAGTGAGGCGGTTTGGGTATATTGCTGCCAAATTTTTCTTTGAACTGCCGTTCCCTGGCTTCCAGTTCTTCACGGGTAATGGGCTGGCTCTGGAGAGAAGCCCAGGCACCAATGCGGGAACCTTCGGGGCGGCTGTTGAAATATTCGGTTGAAGCCTGCTCGGACAGTTTGACGGCATGACCGTTAATATGTACCTGTCTTTCAAGGGGCAGCCAGAAAAACAGCGCACTGATGTTGGGGTTGGCGCTTAAATCTTTGCCTTTGCCGGATTCGTAGTTGGTAAAGAACACCAGGCCTTCCTGGTCAAACCCTTTTAACAAAACCGTACGTGATGATGGTTTCCCTTCCGGATTGACGGTGGAAACGATCATGGCGTTGGGCTCAAGGATTTCCCCCTGGCGGGCTTCTTCAAACCAGTTGGCAAACTGCTTGATGGGATCCGGGTCAACCTGGGATTCGAGCAGGACGTTTCTTTCGTACTTCTGGCGTAAATCGGCAATAGACATGGCGATATCAAATAAAGACGTAAATAAGGTAGTTTACAGTACTAAAGGGGTCAGGTTTGCTGATTGTTGATACGGTGTTTAATAAGTTCGGCCAGCTGGAACAGGTCTTCGTCTTTGATACTGGCCTGGGCCAGCGCATTGGCGGTTTCAATGACGTATTCCGGGCAAGGGCCGCTGTTGCCAATGGCATTGACCACGATATCAATGGTTTCATCACGTGAAAGCCCCTGGACATAAGCATGGCTTTCGGTATCCATCACAAAGGCCAGTGCGGTAACGGAACCTGCGGTGGTGTCGCATGGCAGCCATTTAGGCAGATAGGCACCCGAAGGCATTTCCCGTTTCCAGAGTTTGCGGAACTGCTCATGAATGTTGGTGGGGGGAAGTTTGTAAACCTTGCCCTCGCAGATGCCGCCTTCATCAAGGCCAAAGACCAGGCCGGGCTGTTCGGGGGTGCCACGGTTGACACTGGACCAAAGGCACAATGAGCGATGGTAACCGTGCAGGGTGGCAAGCCGGTCTTCCTGAAAAGGGAATTCGGGGCGCCAGATTAATGAGCCATAACCGAATACCCATATTTCATCGTGGGCGGTATGTTCGGCAAGGGTTTGCAGCATCGAAATTTCACGTTCTTCTTCGGTCCATAAACGGAATTTCTGGATATGCTCGATTGCCTTGTGCAATGCAGTTGGAAGAGGAGGCTTCACGTTCGTATCGCTATAAAGAGTAAGTTAAAATGGCAATTCTTTAGTATAGGACAAATCAGGAAGAAAATGAGCATGGAAGAAAGTAATCATGAGCGTCGCTTTGGCGGCTTGCGCCGTCTTTATGGTGAAAAAGCAACGCACAGGCTTGCAGGGGCTCATGTTATCGTGGCGGGTATTGGCGGGGTCGGCTCCTGGGTGGCTGAGGCGTTGGCCCGTTCCGGTGTGGGCCAGTTAACGCTGGCCGACCTTGATCACGTGGCGGAATCCAACGTGAACCGGCAGATTCATGCCCTTACGCAAACCATGGGCATGGCCAAGGTACAGGCCATGGCCGGGCGCATTGAAGGCATTAACGCCGACTGCCAGGTAAACCTGTTTGATGATTTCGTGGAAGCGGGTAATATCAATGCCCTGCTAACTGAAAACAGGCCTGATTTATTAATAGATTGCACCGACCAGGCTTCGGCTAAAATTGCCATGATCCTGGCTTGCAGGCAGCACAAAATCCCTTTCATCATGTGTGGTGGTGCCGGTGGCAAAACCGACCCATTAAGCCTGCGTGCCGGTGATTTGTCGCAAGCCCATAACGATGCCCTGCTGGCCCGTTTGCGTAATATCCTGCGCAAGCAGCATGGTTACCCCAAGGGTTCAGACCGTAACGGCAAAACCCTGAAACGCATTCCCAAAATGAATGTATCCTGCTTCTGGTTTGACCAGCCCGCCATTTTGCCCGATGCCTGGCTGGCCGGTCGGGAAAACAATGCAGGGCAGGCAGGGGTAGCCTTGCAGGGTCTGTCCTGTGCGGGCTATGGTTCCTGCGTTACGGTAACCGCCAGCATGGGCATGGCGGTGGCCAATGCTGCCGTTCAGGAAATCCTGAATATAAACTAATCGCTTGTGGCGTCAGCGCTTGCCGGCTGCTGCATAAACTCGGCCAGCACTTTACCGGTATGTGAGCGGTCTTTCTGGGCCATTAGCGCTTCGGGCGGGCAGGCCGCCACTACCTGGCCGCCATCCACGCCACCCTCGGGCCCCATGTCTATAATCCAGTCGGCCTCGGCCATAATATCCAGGTTGTGTTCAATCACCACCACGGTATTGCCGGCATCCACCAGGCGGTGCAGCACATGAATCAGTTTTTCCACATCGGCCATTGACAGTCCTACCGTAGGCTCATCCAGGACATACAGCGTATGTGGCAGGCGGGAAGCCCGGCCGGTTTTGATAACGCCTTCATCCAAGCGGGCTTTTACCAGCTCTGACACCAGCTTGATGCGTTGCGCCTCACCGCCGGACAGGGTGGGTGAGGGCTGGCCCAGCGTTAAATAACCCAGACCCACATCCTGCAGCAATTTCAATGAGCGCAGCACTTTGGGGTGGGCGGCAAAATAGGGAATGGCATCATCAATTTCCATGCGTAGCACTTCCCCCACGGTTTTGTCGCGCAGCCGTATGCCCAGGGTGTCGCTGTTGAAACGATGGCCGTTGCAGGCCTCGCAATGCACCTTGATGTCTGGCAGGAAGCTCATTTCAATCGTGCGCATGCCCTGTCCCTCGCATATCGGGCAGCGGCCATCACCGGTATTGAAAGAAAACCGTGTGGCATTCCAACCCCGGATTTTGGCATCGCGGGTTTCGGCAAACTGCCTGCGTACATCGTCCCAGAAACCGACATAGGTGGCGGGGCAGGAACGGGGTGTTTTGCCAATCGGGGTCTGGTCTACCTCCAGCACCCGGTCCAGGGCTTCCCAGCCCAGAATTTCTTCGCAACCCTGCCAGCTTGCCGTGTTTTTGCTGCCTACCTGCTTTTTCAGGTTATCCAGCAAGACATCCCGTGCCAGACTGGACTTGCCCGAACCGGACACGCCGGTAATCACGGTGAGTTTATTCAGGGGAATACGGGTGCTGGCATTTTGCAAATTATGCAGATGTGCCCCCCTGATGTGTATAAACGGCCCGTCTTCCGGCACGCTTCGACGGGGTTTCATGGGGTGGCTGATAGGGTGGGCCAGATACTTGCCGGTCAGTGATTGCGGGTTGGCAATAATATCGTTGTAGCTGCCCTGTGCCACTACCGTACCGCCCCGTACCCCGGCACCGGGGCCAATATCAATAATGTGGCTGGCACGGCGAATGGTGTCTTCATCATGCTCTACCACTACCAGGGTGTTGCCATTACCTTCCAGGCGTGACAGTGCGCTTAGTAAAATCTGGTTGTCGCGCGGGTGCAGGCCAATGGTGGGTTCGTCCAGAATATAGCAAACCCCCTGCAGGTTGGAGCCCAGTTGTGCCGCCAGGCGGATACGTTGTGCCTCGCCCCCTGACAGGGTGGGGGCGGAACGGTCCAGGCCCAGATAGCCCAGGCCCACTTCTTCCATGAAGGAAAGCCGGTTTCTTATTTCACTTAAAATATCACGGGCAATATCCGCTTCTCGGCCTGTTAAGCTTAAACCATTAAAAAATGCCAGTGCTTCGGAAACCGACAGTGCGCTTAAATCGGTAATGGCCTTGTTTTTCCACTGCACGGCACGGGCATTGCGGTTCAGGCGCAAGCCATGGCATGAAGTGCAGCTTAGCAGGGCCTCTTCCTCTTCCTGGGTGGTGTTGACCCAGCTGGATTCTTCACCGGTTTGTTCGGCATCAAAACCGCTTATTTTCAGGCCGGTGCCAAAGCAGTCGGGGCACCAGCCATGTTTGGAGTTATAAGAAAACAGGCGCGGATCAGGTTCGGGGAAACTGGTGTTGCACGAAGGGCAGGCCCTTTTCACCGAAAAATGCCGTTGCGTGACATCAGGGGGAATGTCCGGGTTATTGCGGTCCAGCCCGGTGATAATACTCATGCTGCCTTGCCCGTGTTCCAGCGCCTTGTGCAGGGCTTCTTTCAGGCCGGCCTCATTGTTGGCGTCCACCACAAAATCGGCAACCGGCAGTTCAATCGTGTGTTCTTTATAGCGGTCAAGGCGTGGCCAGGGCTGGACAGCAATGAACTCGCCGTCTACCCGCAAATGGGTATAACCCTTGGCCTGGGCCCATTTGGCCAGATCGGTGTAATACCCTTTGCGTGCGGTAACCAGGGGGGCCAGCATGCCAATATGCTGGCCTTTATGGTCTTGCAATAGGCGCCCGAAAATCTGTTCAGGGGTTTGCGGTTCTACCGGTACCTGGCAATCGGGGCAGAACTGGGTACCCAGTTTCACGTATAAAAGACGTAAAAAATGATGGGCTTCGGTCATCGTGCCCACGGTGGATTTGCGCCCGCCACGGCTGGTGCGCTGCTCAATGGCCACCGTGGGCGGGATGCCGTAAATCGCATCCACATCCGGCTTGCCGGCGGGTTGCACGACAGCCCGGGCATAGGCATTCAATGATTCCAGATAACGGCGTTGCCCTTCATTGAATAAAATATCAAAGGCCAGGGTGGATTTGCCCGAACCGGATACCCCGGTAATCACCGTAAAGGTATTATGTGGAATATGGACATTTATGCCTTTCAGATTGTGCTCACGGGCATTCATGATATCAATCTGGCCAGCGGTGTTGTGCAGGTAAGCGGGTGAAGCCTCTTGCAGTGCCGGTTCGGCAGGGGGCGCCGACACAATAATGCTGTCTTCGTATTCACGCAGGGCCTGGCCGGTATGGGAAGAGGGGTGCTGTGTTACCTCGGCAGGGGTGCCCTGGGCCACCACCATGCCACCGGCCTCACCGCCCTCGGGGCCAAGGTCAATAATCCAGTCGGCCGCACGAATCACATCCAGGTTATGTTCAATGATAAACAGGGAGTGACCGGCTGCCAGCAGCTTGCGGAAAGCGCGCATTAAACGGGCCACGTCATCAAAGTGCAGGCCGGTAGTGGGTTCGTCAAACAGGAACAGGCTGCCTTTTTTGGCGACCTTGGCACTGGAAATGCCACTGCGGGCGGCTTCAGCCAGATGGCCGGCCAGCTTCAGGCGTTGTGCCTCACCCCCCGACAGGGTGGGTACCGGCTGGCCCAGGGTAAGGTATTCCAGCCCGACATCAGACAGCGGCATCAGGCTGGTCTGGACTTCACGCAGGCCCTTGAAAAACTCCAGCGCCTCGCTGACCGTCATGTCCAGCACTTCATCAATGGAGGCGCTGCGCCCCAGGTGTTCGATACGGACTTCCAGTATTTCAGGCCTGAAACGTTTGCCATCGCAGTCGGGACAGCGTAAATAAACGTCAGACAAAAACTGCATTTCAACGTGTTCAAAACCGGTGCCACCACAAGTCGGGCAGCGACCGTCACCACTGTTGAAGCTGAAAGTACCTGGGGTGTAACCCCTTTCCCGGGCCACCACCGCCTGGGAGAACAGCTTGCGAATGGCATTGAAGGCACCCACATAACTGGCCGGGTTGGAACGGGCGGTTTTACCAATGGGGGACTGGTCTACCATGACCACATCGGCCAATTGTTCGGCCCCCAGCAGGCGACTGAACTGGCCTGGTGCTTCGGTGGGTTTGCCAAAATGCTTGAGTAGTGCGGGGTGCAGCACATCCTGGACCAGGGTGGATTTGCCCGAGCCGGAAACACCGGTAATACATACCAGCCTGCCCAAGGGAAAGGCCACATCACAATGCTTTAAGTTATTGGCCTGCACGCCCTCCAGTAACAGTCGGGGTGTGTTGGCCGTGACAGCCATCGGGCGGGGTGATTCAACCTTCAGCTTTCCAGCCAGATACTGGCCGGTTAATGAAGACGCCGAGCGCAATTGTGCCGGGCTGCCATCAAAAATAATCTCGCCACCCCGTTCACCGGGGCCGGGGCCAATATCCAGCACCCGGTTGGCCGCCACCATGACCTGCGGGTCGTGCTCTACCACCACCAGCGTATTGCCGGCATCACGCAAGCGGTGCATGACCTTGACAATGCGGTGCATGTCGCGCGGATGCAGGCCAATGGAAGGTTCGTCCAGCACAAACAGGGTGTTGACCAAAGAAGTGCCCAAAGCGGTGGTTAAGTTAATACGCTGTACTTCCCCGCCTGACAGGGTACGGCTTTGCCGGTCCAGGCTTAAATAGCCCAGCCCCACGTCACATAAAAACTTTAAACGGCTGCGGATTTCCGACAGCACCAGGTCGATGGCGGCGTCATGTCCGCCCTCTACCTGAAACGCCTGAAACAGCTTGTGCACCCGTTCGATGGGCAATTGCATCAGGTCATGAATGGCCAGGCCACCCAATTGCGCCAGTTGTTCATTACTCCACTTGGCATGCACCGGTTTGAAGCGTTGATAATTGCCGGTAAGCGGGTTGTCTTGCGTGCTATTGCCCAGGCGCCACAGGTTGGCATCGGGTTTCAGGCGGGAACCGTGGCAGGCGGGGCAGGGTGTATAGCTGCGGTATTTGGACAGCAGCACCCGCACATGCATTTTATAAGACTTGGTTTCCAGCCAGTCAAAAAAGCGTTGTACACCATACCACTGGTGTTTCCAGGCCGAGGCACCACCCTTCCATTCAGGGTCACCATACAGCACCCAGTTTTTTTCAGCCTGGGTTAATTGTTTCCAGGGCGAGCTTGTACGAATACCGGTTTTTTTTGCGTATTGCATCATTTCTGTCTGGCATTCGCTATAACTGGGCGTTTGCCATGGTTTGACCGCGCCTTCTTCCAGTGATTTGTTTTCATCGGGAATGACCAGGCCGAAATCAATGCCCATGCTGCGCCCGAAACCACGGCAGGTTTCGCAGGCACCCAAGGGTGAGTTGAAAGAAAAGGTGCTGGGCAGGGGGGCGGAATAGGAAATATTGCAATGGGCGCAATGCAGCTGTTCGCTGAACTTCCAGGTGTGCAGGTTCTCGTTTTCGGTGGAAACCGCATAGACCGTGCAATGGCCATTGCCGTATTTCAGGCTGGCCTCCAGGGCCTCCAGAACGCGGGCAGCTTCGGCATTGGCAAAGCGCAGGCGGTCTTGTACCACGTACAGCACCCGCTGGGTTTCCGTGACCAGTTTTTCTTTTTTCTTCTTGTCTTTAACGCTGCGGGTGACTTCTTGGGTGGTTTCCGTATGAACCCGGGTATAGCCCTGCTGTTCAAGGTACTGCCGGACTTCTTCTTCGGTGTAATTAAGTGGAATACCAATAGGGAACGTGATAATAAGGCGCGGGTCTCCGGCTGCGGCAGACTGGGTGGCCAGACTTTGGTAAATGCTTTCCGGGTTGTCTTTGGTGACCTCACGGGCACAGCCACGGCAATACAGGCGGGCGGCGCGGGCGTACAGCAGTTTCAGGTGGTCGTTCAGTTCGGTCATGGTGCCTACCGAACTGCGGGAATTGCGTACCGGATTGGTTTGGTCAATGGCAATCGCCGGTAAAATGCCGTCGATACGTTCTACCTGTGGTTTATCCATGCGATCCAGGAACTGGCGGGCATAAGGAGAAAACGTTTCTACATACTTGCGCTGCCCTTCGGCATACAGGGTATCAAAAGCCAGGGAACTTTTGCCAGAGCCGGACACCCCGGTAATAACGGTGAACTCGCCTGTGTTGAATGTGACATCCAGGTTTTTAAGATTGTTTTGCCTTGCACCAAAAATTTTAATCTGGGAACTCATTTGAATTGACCGTTATGTTAAATATCAATTCCTTATTGTAGTCTTTAGCGGCAAGGCAAGTGCTAAACTTCAAGGAATCCCGTCGTATCCCCAAGCCTCAAAGGAATCCATAACCATGTCAGCCACTTTGCCATTATCTCCCGGAAAACTGTTGGGTATCACCATGGGAGATGCCGCCGGTATCGGGCCGGAGCTGGTGGTTAAACTGTTTTGCCAAAGCCTGCCTGCACAGGCCGTGGTGTATGGCGATGCGGGCAGTTTGCGGCGGGCGGCCGGTTTTCTGGAATTGCTCCACGTGCAAATACGGGAATTTGCCAGCATTGATAATTATCTTCAGGAAAAAAAAACCGCTTCGGCTGAGCGTGCGCTTACTGCAGGCGGTCTTGGTGCTGCACATTCTGGCGGTGATGTTGTCCATGCCAATGTACAGGCTGCCTCGGGCGCCATCACCATTCCCGTCATAAGCTGCGCGCCGGCCATTCCCAATGACTTGCCTTTGGGAATGGTTAGCAAAGAAGCCGGGCAGGGGGCCTATCTTTACCTTTGCCAGGCGATAGACGATGCAATGGCTAAAAAAATCAACGGCATTGTTACCGCACCGCTGCACAAGGTTTCTTTAAAAATGGCGGGAGTCAACTACCCCGGCCATACCGAAATCCTGGCCGATCGCTCGGGGGCCGACCACGTGGGCATGATGCTGTTAAATGACGAGTTGCGTGTTTTGCTGGTAACCATTCATATGGCCTTGCAGGAAGTGCCCCGTCACATCACTTTTGAAAACGAATGTACTGCCATTGCCCTGGCGCATCGGGCCTGTTTGCAGCTGGGCATTGCCCGGCCCCGTATTGCCGTTGCCGGACTGAACCCGCATGCCGGTGAGGCCGGCCGCTTCGGGCAGGAAGACATTCAATGTATCCAGCCTGCCATTGAACATATGCAAGGGCAGGGCCTTGATGTCAGTGGCCCCTGGCCGGGTGATACCATCTTTATGCGGGCAAGGCAGGGGGAGTTTGATATTGTGGTGGCGCAGTACCATGACCAGGGCCTGATTCCGGTTAAATACCTGGGGGTGGATAACGGGGTCAATGTAACCGTTGGCTTGCCTTTTGTACGCACCAGCGTAGATCATGGCACCGCTTTTGATATTGCCGGCAAGGGTATTGCCGATGAATCTTCCCTGCGCACCACTTTTGAACTGGCTTTAAAAATGGATATGCCCGCTTAAAACACCCGCCAGCCAAAACTGTTGTTTTTATTGGGGTGTTTTGTGTAACATGCTGTATGAATTCATGTGTGATACATACTTTATCAGCAAACAAATCAATTTCAGGTTAATATATAAGGCTAACCAATTTATTTTCGGAGAATCTCATGGCTGAAGTCAAGCGCGTACGCCGCAATACACTTGAACGCCGCTGCCTGGGTAAAGCTTTCAAACGTTTGTTTGTTCGCTCACCAAAAAGCGTATTCAAAATGCTTGAAAAAGTAAAACGCGTGTAATTTCTGTTTGGTTTATATAAATAAACCATCAGCACGTTTTTTACCATAAGCAGTAAAAAATTCAGGGTCATTGTTTTATAAAAACAATGACCCTTTTTTGTGGGTAGGCAAGATACGGAATTTTACGTTTGCCTACAATGTGGGTTTGAATATAAACGTACAATGCCAGTATTCCATGACTGTAATAATTATGTAGCTTCAGCCTTAGCCATGACACACAACCAGTTTTCGTTTACTGTCCTGACACCGACTTATAATCGGGCGCATACCCTTGCCCGTGTGTATGAGTCCTTGTGTCTTCAGAAATTCCGTGATTTCGAATGGCTGGTTATTGATGATGGCTCTACCGACAACACCCGTGAGTTAATAGAGCAATGGCAGGAAGATTCCCCTTTTCCCATACGCTACATATGGCAACGCAACCAGCATAAAAAAACCGCTTTCAATACCGGGGTCAATCAGGCCTGGGGGCGCTTGCTGGTGGTGCTGGACAGCGATGATGCCCTTCCGGCAGAATCGTTAACCCAAATGTGGGCATGCTGGCGCTCCATACCGGTAGAACAGCGCGAAGGTTATATTGCCGTTACCGGCTTGTGTGCCCGCCCGGATGGCAGCATTGTTGGCGATACCTATCCCCAGGATGTCATGGATATGACTTCCATGGATATGACATTCCGTTATTCAATCAAGGGGGAAAAATTCGGCTGCATGCAAACCGAAGTGCTTAAGCATTTCCCTTTCCCTGAAGACATTGACGGGTTTGTGCCGGAAAGCATTGTATGGCGCGCTATTGCCCGTGACGGTTACCTGACCCGTTTTGTCAACCAGGTTTTCCGGGTTTATTACGATACGCAGGGATCGCTTTCCGAAGACAGCAGCCAATCGGGCAGGAAATATGCACTGGGCCTGTTGTTGCTGGCCCGTGATACGGTGGTTGAATGTCTGCCCTGGTTCAAATACCAGCCGGCCTCTTTTTTAATGGCAGCGGCACGCTATACCCGTTTTCGTTTGCATCTGCGGGCAGCAGGCAGAAAACTGCCTTCTTTGGCGCAGTTGCGCGGTTTATGGCCCAAATTGCTGGTGGTTTCCATGTATCCGGTCGGTGTACTGCTTTACTTGCGTGATAAAAAAACACATTAAGCCAATAATACAGTCTTTAAAAACGGTAAAAATCAATGCAGTGTCTGGGGTGGTGGGGGTACTGGCGACGGGGTAGCCTCATCTTCTTCGTCATCATCATCCCATGCCGTATCAAACTCGGGTAAAGGCTCATCACCCATGGCAAAAGGCAGCATTTCTTCCAGTGTTTCGCTCCATTGGACCTTTTCACCACTGTAATCAATCCGTACAAAACGGATATTGTCTTCGTTAATCAGTTCAATGCCCCACAAAAACTCGCAATCGTAAATTTCTTTGGCGCCGTCTTCAAGGCCCCCGCCATTACCCAGTAAACGGGCTGAGGGGCCCCCCATCTGGATATGGACAATTTCATCATCTTCAGGCTGGTCACTGACATCCAGTGGAACGCCAAACACGACCCATTCAAAACCGTCTTCGGTTACATCCACTTCGGCCAGCACGGGCTTACCCATATAGGCACTCAAGGCATCGGCGGTTTTGCCTAACAATTCCAGTTCCTGTTCGGTGAAAGTCAGTTTGTTTGTCATATATTGCATCTCAATAAACATGGGTTTATACAATTGTACAGGATTGGGCATTTTGCATTGCGGTATAAATGGCAATCTGGCTGGCGGGCAGGGTAAGGACAAGCGCGCTGGAAATGGCTACAATGATCTGTTGTAGTTCTCTTATTCTTCTTCTTACACTTACTTCATACAGAAATAAATGGCTCAATACGTCTATACCATGAATCGTGTCGGTAAAATCGTACCCCCAAAACGGCAGATTTTACGTGATATTTCTTTGTCTTTTTTCCCGGGGGCCAAGATTGGTGTACTGGGCCTGAACGGTTCGGGCAAGTCTACCCTGCTTAAAATCATGGCAGGCATAGATAAGGATATCGAGGGCGAGGCAATTCCCATGCCCGGCCTGAATATCGGCTATCTGCCACAGGAACCCCAGCTGAATCCCGAACATACTGTTCGTGAGTCGGTTGAAGAGGGCCTGGGCGAGGTGTTTACCGCCCGTAAACGCCTTGATGAGGTGTATGCTGAATATGCCGAGCCTGATGCCGATTTCGACAAACTTGCGGCAGAGCAGGCCGAGCTGGAAGCCATTATTGCCGCAGCGGCCAGCAGCGGTGCCGATGACATCGAACACCAAATGGAAATTGCGGCCGATGCGTTGCGTTTACCTGCCTGGGATGCCATGGTTGGCCATTTGTCAGGCGGTGAAAAACGCCGTGTTGCGTTGTGTCGCCTGTTGCTGTCCAAGCCCGATATGCTTTTGCTTGATGAGCCGACCAACCATCTGGATGCGGAAAGTGTGGAGTGGCTGGAACAGTTCCTGCAGAAATTCCCCGGCACCGTTGTGGCCGTTACCCACGACCGTTATTTTCTGGATAACGCTGCGGAATGGATTCTGGAGCTTGACCGTGGTCATGGCATTCCGTGGAAAGGCAACTACAGCTCCTGGCTGGAACAAAAAGGCAATCGCCTGCAGCAGGAAGAAGCCGCCGAGTCCGCTCGTCAGAAAACCATTAAAAAAGAACTGGAATGGGTACGTCAGAATCCCAAGGGACGTCAGGCAAAATCCAAGGCACGTCTGGCCCGTTTCGAGGAATTGTCGTCGCATGAATACCAGAAACGCAATGAAACCCAGGAAATCTTTATTCCCGTGGCAGAGCGTTTGGGCAACGAGGTGATTGAATTTGTAAATGTCAGTAAGGCATTTGGTGATCGATTGCTGATTGATGACC
>JAAYHN010000300.1 GCA_012735395.1 Alcaligenaceae bacterium
CCGATGTACTATTGATTGGCACCGGTAAAAAACAGGTTTTTCTCCCGCCACAAATCCAGGAAGCCTTGTTGCGTGCCCGTATCGGGATTGAATGCATGGACTCACAGGCGGCCGCCCGTACGTATAATGTGTTAATGTCAGAGGGTCGCAATGTTGCCGTAGCCTTGCTATTGAATGAAGGAATGAATGAATGAGCATTACCACCGAAGTTGGACAGGAAGCACCGCTTTTCAGCGCCGAAAGCCATCTTGGCCCTATTGAGCTGAATAAGCTGAAAGGCAAAAATGTTGTATTGTACTTTTACCCCAAAGACAATACACCCGGCTGCACCACCGAGGCACAGGATTTTCGTGACCGTTATGCCCTGTTCCAGGAACTGAATACCGAAATACTGGGCGTGTCCCGTGACTCAATAAAAACACACGGCAATTTCAGCGCGAAACATGAACTGCCCTTTCCCTTGATTGCAGATCCCGAAGAAAAGCTATGCGGGCAATACGGTGTCATGAAATTAAAAAACATGTACGGCAAGCAGGTTCGCGGCATTGAACGCAGCACCTTCCTGATAAACAGCGAGGGCAAACTGGTCCAGGAATGGCGCGGCCTGAGAGTGCCCGGCCACGCCGACAAAGTGCTTGAGGCCGTTAAAGAAATCGCAGGAAAATAATCAATTTATCAGCCATATGCCTATCGCATATGGCCAACCCGGAAAAAGAGTATAGCGCATGCCACTACCCAAGTTGCCAACCAAACCAGCCGATATGATTGATATTAGCCAGGAACCGGCTCCAAAAGTTAAAGCCGCCAAACCGGCTCCCCGTTTACCCCAAAAGAGCCCCCCGGAAGCAACTGCGCTGGCAGCTACGGCAGAACCGGTGCCGGCACCGGGCAACAGAACGGCAACAAAAACAGCGGCAAAAACAAGTACCAAAACAGCGGCAAAAACAGCCGTTAAAACAGCCGCCAAAACAGCAAGTAAAACAGCAGCTGTCAAGACTGGCATATCACCCGCGCGCAAAACGGCCAATACCACCCAGGCAAACAAGCTTGCTGCTGAAGGCAAAAAACTGTTTGTGCTGGATACCAATGTCCTGCTGCACGACCCATCATCGCTTTTCCGGTTCCAGGAGCATGACATCTTCCTTCCCATGATGACCCTTGAAGAATTGGATCATCATAAAAAAGGCATGACGGAAGTCGCACGCAATGCCCGCCAGGTCAGCCGCTCGCTTGATGCCCTGGCTGCCGAAACTGAAGACATTCTTGATGGCATGCCACTTGACACCCTGGGTAACAAAGATGCCACTGGCCGCTTACTGTTCCAGACAATGGCCATGGACAGTGACCTGGGCATCAGCCTGCCGGCCGGCAAAGCCGACAATATGATACTGAGTGTTGTACAAACCCTGAAAAAGCAACACCCCGAACGCCAGGTTATTCTGGTATCAAAAGATATCAATATGCGGCTTAAAGCCCGTGCCCTTGGCATGGAGGCCGAAGATTACCTGAACGACCACTCACTTGAAGACTCTGACCTGCTTTATGATGGCA
This sequence comes from Alcaligenaceae bacterium, assembly GCA_012735395.1. Lineage (GTDB taxonomy): Bacteria > Pseudomonadota > Gammaproteobacteria > Burkholderiales > Burkholderiaceae_B > Advenella. The sequence goes on from JAAYHN010000300.1 coordinate 1,552, forward strand.
TCATGCAATTGCCCTCCAACTTCTGGAACAAGCATGGCAAAGACGTCGAATCCTGGATACAGGGCGGCATCACTTATTACAAAATCAAAGGCCCCCTCTGCCCCGACTTCATCATTAATGAATTTGTTTATCTTGAAGGTGACACGCCCTTATACGCACAGGTTAAGGAAGTGAGCGGTAAAACCGCCGTATTGGCCACCCTACGCGATTATACGCACAAAAAAAATAATGTCTGGGGCGTGACCGCCAGAAACCGCGAACAAAATTTCGCGCTTAACCTGCTCATGAACCCCGACTGTGACTTTGTTTCCCTGCTGGGTCAGGCCGGTACCGGCAAAACCCTTCTGGCCCTGGCTTCCGGCCTTACCCAGGTACTTGAAACCAAACGCTATAGTGAAATTATCATGACGCGTGTTACGGTTCCCGTGGGGGAAGACATTGGCTTTTTACCCGGCACCGAAGAAGAGAAAATGCAACCCTGGATGGGCGCCCTGGAAGACAATCTGGAGTTCCTGAACTCGGGCATCAAATCGGAAAGCGGTGACTGGGAACGCAGTGCCAGCAAGGAAGTGATCAAGTCTTACATCAAGGTCAAATCATTGAACTTCATGCGGGGCCGCACTTTCCTGAACAAGTTCCTGATTATTGACGAGGCCCAAAACCTCACCCCCAAACAAATGAAAACCCTCATTACCCGTGCGGGGCCAGGTACAAAAATTGTTTGTCTGGGTAATATTGCCCAGATTGATACCCCTTATTTAACCGAAGGCAGTTCAGGCTTAACCTATGTGGTTGACCGGTTTAAAGGGTGGCCCCATTCAGGCCACATCACCCTGCAAAAAGGTGAACGCTCCCGTCTGGCAGATTATGCCAGCGATGCACTTTAAGTTGTCCTGAAAAGCCAAACCATTGGCTTTTGAAGTAAACCATTACGCCTGGCTGACTTACCGCCAGGCGTAATTGCGTATAATGCGCAACAACATTATTGCTATTGAAGAATAAAACCATTACCGGAGAACATAACCTTGGCTGCCAATATTGCCCGCTTCATTCCTGACCGTTTTACCACCCTGCTGGTACTTGCCGTAGTGCTGGCCACCCTGCTTCCGGTTCACGGAAACGGAGTTCCTGTCATGGAGTGGGTTACCAATATTGGTATTGCCATGCTGTTTTTTTTACATGGTTCCCGCCTTTCCCGTGATGCCATTATTGCCGGTGCCATGCACTGGCGTTTGCATATCGCCATTTTTTCAACAACCTTTATCTTTTTTCCCTTAATTGGCATTGCGCTCAGGCCTGTACTTGAACCAATGGTCACGCCCGGCCTTTATCTGGGCATTCTTTATCTTTGCGTCTTGCCCGCAACCGTACAGTCTGCCATCTCATTCACCTCTATTGCCAGAGGCAATATTGCCGCTGCCGTTTGCAGCGCGTCGGCCTCCAGCATTATTGGCATTTTCGTGACCCCATTATTGATTGCACTGTTACTATCCGAATTCAGCAGTGATTTACCGCCGATTTCTTTCGAGGCCATTTGGAAAATCATGCTGCAATTACTGTTTCCATTTGCATTGGGGCATTTCATGCGCCCCTGGCTGGGAAATTTCCTGCTCAAGAATGCCGCCATCCTTAAATTTTTTGACCAGGGCATTATTATTCTGGTTGTTTATGCCGCTTTTTCACATGCCGTTAATGAAGGGCTTTGGCATGAAACCCCGGTTCATGCCCTGATTATGGTTACACTTATCAGCTGCTTAATACTGGCAATTGCCCTGGGCAGCACTTTATTGCTGGGCAAAATTTTCAAGTTTGATATTAAAGACCGCATCACACTCATGTTTTGCGGCTCTAAAAAAAGCCTGGCCAGTGGCTTGCCCATGGCACAAGTTATTTTTGCCGGCAGCCCGATTGGCGCCATTATATTGCCCTTGATGATTTTTCATCAAATCCAGTTAATGGTATGTGCCGTGATTGCCACCCGGTTTGGCCAACGTACCGGTGACTAAGCACGATTAATCGGAAATAAAGCTGTCGCCGGAACCCATATAGTTCAGGAACTTGGTGCTTTCGCCTGCAAAGGTCATTTTAACCGTCCCAATCGGGCCGTTACGCTGTTTACCAATAATAATTTCCGCCGTCCCCTTGTCTTGGGTTTCGGGATGATAAACCTCGTCACGATAAATAAACAGAATAAGGTCGGCATCCTGCTCGATCGCCCCGGACTCACGCAAGTCACTCATAATGGGGCGCTTATTGGTACGCTGCTCAAGACTGCGGTTAAGCTGCGACAGGGCAATGACAGGGCAATTGAGCTCACGGGCCAGGCCTTTCAAGGAACGGCTGATTTCTGAAATTTCTGCCGTACGGTTTTCATTTTTACCACCACTGCCACTACCCGACATCAATTGCAAATAGTCGATAATGATCAGGCCCAATTGCCCGCATTTACGCGTGAGGCGACGGGCACGGGCACGCAAATCAATCGGGTTCAGGCCGGGTGTTTCATCAATAAAAATCTGGGCGTTTTGCATGAGCTGCATGGCATGGGTAATTTTTGGCCAGTCTTCATCCAGCAAACGACCGGTACGCATGCGCTGCTGGTCAAGACGGCCGACTGAGCCCAGCATACGTGCCGCCAGCTGGACCGCACCCATTTCCATTGAGAAAACGGCGACGGGCAAGCCCTGGTCTATCGCCACGTGCTCGCCAATATTCATGGAAAAAGAGGTTTTACCCATGGAAGGCCGCCCCGCCACAATCACCAAATCGCCCGGATGCAAGCCGGACGTTTTCCTGTCAAGATCAACAAAGCCGGTTGGAATACCGGTAACATCAGACAGGTTATCCCGGTGCGCCAGCTCATCGATCCGGTCAACCACATCAATCAGCAGTTTGCTCATTTCATGGAAATCGTTCTCACTGCGGGTGCCTTCCTGGGCAATCTTGAAAATCCTGGCTTCCGCTTCATCAAGCAGCTGGCGGGCCTCTTTGCCCTTGGGATTCAAGGCCTCGGAAGCAATTTCATCGGCAATGGTCACCAGCTTGCGCAGCATCGCACGCTCACGCACAATTTCGGCATAACGACGGATATTGGCGGCAGAAGGTGTATTTTGTGCCAGCGCATTTAAATAGCTAAGCCCACCGACCTCTTCCCCCTTGCCTTCGGTAGTGAGTGACTCATAAATAGTCACCACATCGGCCGGCCGGTCCAGGTTAATGATTTTACTGACATGACGCCAGATCACGCGATGATCGTGGCGATAGAAGTCATCTTCACTCAGGATATCTGAAATATGTTCCAGTGCACTGTTATCCAGTAACAGCCCCCCCAGCACAGACTGCTCGGCTTCGATAGAATGCGGAGGCAGGCGGAGTGATTCAATTTGAGGATCGACGACATTCATGGCAATAAGAGAAAATATAATTTTGAATAATAATGAGGGCGGGGAAAAATCCGGCTTATGAAAAGCAGGCTGTTTTTATCCTGCATATCATATAAGTATATACGCAGAAAAGCCGGCTTAAGCCGGCTTTTCTGCGTTTAACTGCTTTTGGCAAAAACGTCAGGCTTAAGCCATTTCACCCTGAACTGCAACGGTGATGTCGGCATTAACGTCGGCATGCAGGTGTACCTTAACAGGATATTCACCTACCGCTTTCAGTGCGCCTTCTGGCAAACGGACCTGTTGTTTTTCAACAGATTCAAAGCCTGCCGCAACCAGGGCAGCAGCGATATCCATATTGGTAACTGAACCAAACAAACGACCGTCAACACCGGCTTTCTGGTTGATAACCAGTTTGTAGTCATTCAGTTTTTCACCAACAGCTTGTGCGGCAGCCAGCTTTTCAGCCTGGGCTTTTTCCAGTTCTGCACGACGGGCTTCGAACTCTTGCAATGCCGCTTCAGTGGCACGACGGGCTTTTTTCTGAGGAATCAGGTAGTTGCGTGCATAACCATCACGGACACGCACAACTTCACCCAGGTTACCCAAATTGCCGATTTTTTCTAGCAAAATAACTTGCATGATTAATAATCCTTAATTATTTGTGGTTATCAGTGTATGGAAGCAAAGCCAGAAAACGGGCGCGCTTGATTGCGGTATCCAGCTGACGCTGATAGTTTGCTTTTGTACCGGTTAAACGGGCAGGAATGATTTTGCCTGTTTCTGTAATGAAATCACGTAGTGTATCGATATCTTTGTAATCGATTTCTTCAACGCCTGCTGCGGTAAAGCGGCAGAATTTGCGACGTTTGAACAATGGATTTTGCTGCGTAAATTTGCTGCGTTTTTCCTTGCCTTTTTTCATGAAAGCCATGATTTGTGCCTTTATTCGTGTGTGAGGACAATGCCTCTAATTCATAAAAGAGCTTTATGCTCTGAACTGTTAAGTGTTTTCAGACAATCGTGTGAACCCTGTTTGTGCCTTTTGCGGAAGATTCGACCGTTTGGATATGCAAAATAACCCGCCCGGAATTTTTACGTGCCTGGGCCAAAAAGCCCCTGACCCGTATTTCACACCCCATAGGAAGACCCGATAAAGCCTGGGCGATTTCTCCGAGAGCCCTTGCATGAATGACCAGGTCTATCATGCGTGGATGTGAAGCGTCGATAACTTCCGATTGATGTTGAAGGACAAGATCCAGTGCAGGTAAGCCGGCAGGTGTGTATCTTAAGGGTTTAAGCTCCAGTACCCTGGCCTGCAAATGAACCTGGTTCACAAACAATCCCGCTGATTAAGCCTGATCGTTCTGTTCTGCTGATGCCTCGGCAGTTGCTTTACGGGCCTCTTCACGTTCTACAGACTTCATCATGACTGATGCTTCTGAGTGAGCCTTTGTGGTTTTGATAACCAAATGACGTAAAACGGCATCGTTATAACGGAAAGAATGCTCAAGCTCGTCGAGGGAGGCCTGATCACACTCGATGTTCATGCACACGTAATGGGCTTTAACCAGTTTTTGAATCGGGTAAGCCAACTGGCGACGACCCCAGTCTTCAAGACGATGGACTGTACCATTATTGCCAGTTACCAGGGACTGGTAACGCTCAATCATTGCAGGGACCTGTTCGCTTTGGTCCGGGTGCACAATAAACACTACTTCGTAGTGACGCATAATAACTCCTTGAGGATATCCCGCCTTTAAGGCGGCTGACAGCCCGTCCAAGCACGGGTTTTAGAAAACAAACCTTAAAACCATGCTTGAATCGAGCAAGAAACCAGTAACTTTAACACAAATTTCTGATAAAAGTATAAAAAATTATTTATTTCGATTGGTTTTCAAACACTTAGACCAGAAAAGAAAATGGTTTTGTCGCTACCTGACGACAAAACCATCATCCTAACCTTCAATAACCGCATAGGCCGAATGATTGTGAATCGACTCGAAGTTTTCGGCTTCTATTTTATAACGTTTGAGTTGCGGCATTTTACTGATATTAACGGCCACATCACGGATAAGGTCTTCAACAAACTTGGGATTATCGTAAGAATGCTCGGTCACGTATTTTTCGTCGGGGCGCTTGAGCAAGCCCCACAGTTCGCATGAAGCCTGTTTCTCAACTGTTTTAATGACTTCTTCCATGGTGTAGTCTGCATCAGAAACCAGCTGCACGGTTATGTGTGAACGCTGGTTGTGCGCGCCATACTCGGAAATAGCCTTTGAACATGGGCACAGGCTCATGACCGGCACCACAACATTAAACTCGAATTCCACCTCGTTGCCGCGCGCAACGGCAAACCAGCTTACCTGGTAATCCATCAGGCTCTGGACCCCGCTAACCGGTGCGGTTTTATTGATAAAAAACGGGAAAGATACCGTAAGGTCACCTTTTTCAGCGTGCAGCAAAGGCAACATTTCACGCGCCATTTCCTTGAAAAGCGCGATTGTCATGGCCCGGGAACGATAACGTTCAAGCAGGGCCACGAAACGTGACATATGAGTGCCTTTTTCGTGCTCGGGCAAAAAAACCGTTAACGTCCATTCGGCAATGGTGGGTTGCACCGAACCATCGGCTGCCTGAACCAGCATGGGATGTTTTACGCGCCGGATACCGACACGCTCAATGGCTACATGGCGCAAATCCTGGGAACTTTGCACATCGGGCATTAACTCTTCTGAGCCAACTATAGAATTCATATATCAAAACCTAAATAATATTCAAAACAGATTTAAAACGGGCACAGACGGATGATTCAATTCCTGCCGAATCAAGACCTGCTTTTTTCAGTAATGTTGCCTGATCACCATGATCAATAAATTTGTCGGGCAAGCCAAGCTGCAAAACGGGCTTATTCAAACCAAGCATATTTATGAACTCGGTAACGGCACTGCCTGCCCCGCCCATTACACTGCCTTCTTCCAGCGTCACAAAAGCATCATGTGAGACTGCCAATTGCCGGATTAGTTCCGCATCCAGTGGTTTTACAAAGCGCATATCCACCAGGGTGGCATCCAGTTTTTCGGCGACCGGCACTGCGGCATGCAGCAGCGGACCAAATGCCAGCATGGCCAGACGCTGACCCTGGCGCCGCACAACAGCCTTACCCACCGGTACCGGCTCAAGGGTATTTTCAACAACAGCGCCAATACCCGCACCGCGCGGATAACGTACCGATGCCGGCCCATTATACTGATAACAGGTATTCAGCAAAAGACGCGCCTCATTTTCATCGGATGGAACCGCTACCATCATATTGGGGATACATCGTGAAAATGCAATATCATAATTGCCGGCATGCGTGGCACCATCTGCCCCGACAATACCCGCCCTGTCCAGGGCAAAGGTCACATCCAGATTTTGCAGGGCAACATCGTGAATCAGTTGATCATAACCCCTTTGCAAAAAGGTGGAGTAAATAGCCACAACAGGCTTAAGGCCTTCACAGGCAATACCCGCCGCAAACGTAACCGCGTGCTGTTCGGCAATGCCGACATCAAAATAGCGTTTTGGAAAACGTTTTTCAAATTCAACCAGGCCACTGCCTTCGCGCATGGCCGGTGTAATACCCATCAGCTTCTGGTCTTGTTCGGCCATATCACACAGCCAATCACCAAAAACCTGGGTAAAGGTTTTTTTGCCCGGTTTGGCCGGCTTCTGGATACCCAGCTCGGGATCAAACTTGCCGGGGCCATGATACAAAACCGGATC
>JAAYHN010000301.1 GCA_012735395.1 Alcaligenaceae bacterium
ATTACAATTAGTGTCGTGGTTGTTTTTCACGAGTTGGGGCATTACTTTGCTGCACGCTACTACAATGTAAGAGTCGAGCGCTTTTCTCTTGGTTTTGGGAAAGTGCTGCTTCGAAAAACAGATAAACACGGTACTGAATGGGTTGTTTCCGCGCTTCCGCTGGGGGGCTATGTAAAGCCCCTGGCCGAGCCCGAGGCAGGTGCCAGTGCGCATGAAGCGGGCAGGGCAATCAACCAGAAAACAGCCTGGCAACGCTTTGTTATTTTTGCTGCCGGGCCAGGATTCAGTTTCTTGCTGGCAATCATTATTTATTCAGCCATGAAAATGGCGGGCACTTCCGAACCGGCCCCTTTTCTTGAGCAACCGGCGCAAACTACGCCTGCCTATATGGCCGGAGTCAGGGCTGGCGATAAATTGCTTGCGATTGATGGTGTGGAAATACAGGGATGGGGCGAAGCTCGCCGGGTTTTGCTGGAATCATTAACCACCGGCTCAGAGTCCAGATTAACGCTTCAGGACACTAGCAAACGTATTAGGGAAGTAAATATTTATTTTTCCAGGGTATCTGGCAGCCTGGAGGGTGTTGACTTAATGGGGCGGGCCGGCTTAATGCTGCAGGCCCCTGAGCCGCGTGTCATGAATGTCATTGCCGGCAGTGCCGGCGAACAGGCGGGTATCAGGGAAGGGGATATTGTCCTGGAAGCGGGCTCTCTTGAAAAGGTTACCATACCCGAGTTCATAAAGCTGGTTCAAAGCAGTCCGGGTGTAGAGTTGCCATTACTGGTCTCAAGAGACAGTACCGAAATAATGCTGTACATTACACCAAGACAAGAGCTGGATGCACAGAATAATACCATTGGTAAAATAGGGGTGGCATTTTCAGGTGCCTATCCTTTTGTTACAATCCGTTATGGTTTTTTTGAAAGCATTTATCTGGCGACAGTACAAACATTTGATACCGCCTGGTTTTCTTTGAAAATGTTGGGGAAAATGGTCACGGGCCAATTATCCTGGCAAAATATCAGCGGGCCGATTGCCATTGCCGACTACGCAGGGCAATCGGCAGAATTGGGAATTGAAAGATTTATTGAGTTTATTGCGCTTATCACCGTTAGTATTGGCGTCTTGAATTTGATTCCCATTCCTGGCCTGGACGGTGGACAAATGCTGTTTTGCCTGATAGAAATGGTAAGGAAAAAAGCATTATCAGAACAAGTGCAGGAAAAAAGCTTAATGATTGGTTATTCAATATTATTGTTTTTAATGATCTTTGCATTTATAAATGATATATCTCGTGTTTTATAGTATTTAGGTTTCACCAAAGCGCGGTTTTTTACTGGCAAATAAGGGATTTCTGCCTTACAATCGCATGTTATGTTCTAACTGAATGTTAATCAAGGATAGTTCGAATGTCTTTTCGCCCGATGACATATTTTTCAAAAAAAGCGGTTTCAAGCTTGATCGCTTCACTTTTAATACCTCAGGCTGCTTTTGCTTTTTCACCTTTTGTCATCAAAGATATTCAGGTCACAGGTCTTGAAAGTACCGAGCCCTCAATGGTGTTCAGTTACGTACCTGCCCGGGTAGGCAGTACCTTTACTGAAGAACAATCAACAGAGCTTATCCGTCGTTTATACGCGACGGGTCTTTTTAATGACGTAAAAGTCAATACCAGCAACAATATCGTTCAGATTAACGTTGTTGAACGTCCGCTTATCACTTCAATCACCTTCGAAGGCATGCGCGCCTTCGACAACAAAGCTATTACCACGGCGCTTTCCAACGTGGGTTTTGGTACGGGGCGGGCACTTGATCCAGCCTTGCTTGATCGTGCCACCTCTGAAATCCGCCAGCAATACGTTGCCAAGGGCCACTATGGTGTCGACGTTACGTCTACGCTTACGCCACTGCCCAATAACCGTGTTGGCATCAGTTTCACGGTAGATGAAGGCGTTACTTCCCGTATCAAGGAAATCAATATTGTCGGTAACAAGGCTTTTTCTGAAAGTGACTTACTCGACGAACTCAGCCTTACAACACCCGGCTTCATGACCTGGTACACCGGAACACATAAATACTCACGCGAAAAGCTTGAGCAGGATTCAGAAACACTGAAATCTTATTACCTGGATCGCGGCTACCTTGATTTCACCATGGAGCCCCCCCAGGTAACCATCTCTCCAAACCGGGAAGACATCTCCATTAACATGACAGTCACCGAAGGTGAACCCTATACCTTGCGCAAGGTACAGCTTGCCGGTGATCTGCTTGACCTTAACACCGAGCTGGAGGCACTGGTTACACCAAAATCCGGTGAGGTTTTCAGCGCAACAAAGGCACGTGATACGGTCAATGCCATTAAAACCCGTCTGGGTGAGTTGGGTTATGCTTTTGCAACAGTAACGCCCAATCCCGTCCCCAATCCCGAAACACACGAGGCTGACCTGACATTCTTTGTCGATCCAGGTAAGCGGGTTTATGTACGCCGTATTGATATTGGCGGTAACGTGCGTACCCGCGATCAGGTTATTCGCCGTGAAATGCGCCAACAGGAAGCGGCATGGTATGACGCTGGCCAGCTTGCCACATCACAAGAGCGGATTGACCGTCTTGGGTATTTCAATGAAGTACAGGTAAGCCAGGCTCCCGTTTCCGGCACAGACGACCAGGTTGATATCATTGTAGACGTCAAAGAAAAGCCAACAGGCATGATCAACCTTGGGGTGGGCTACGGCTCTACCGATAAACTGTCGTTTACGGGTGGAATCAGCCAGGAAAACATCTTTGGCAGCGGCACTGATCTTGGCTTACAGCTTAATACCAGCAAAAGGAACCGTGCTGCAGTCATAACTCATACAGATCCTTATTGGACTAGCAGTGGTATCAGCCGTACTACATCCCTGTACTACCGGATTGACCGTCCATATAACTCAAACGTAGACCAGGATGAAGACAACTACCGTACACGCTCCATTGGTCTGGGCATGAACTTCGGTGTTCCCATCTCTGAAAATGACCGTATTTTCATGGGCCTGTCTTTTGAAAACAACAAAATTGAATTGCCCAGTGAAAGTGCCGGTTATATTATTCCAAGAGCTTACCGCGACTTTGTTGATATTTACGGTGAAAGCACTAATGTACTCATGTTTAACCTGGGTTGGGCCAAAGATACCCGCGACAGCGCAATTGCACCAACAAGGGGGTACCTCACTTCCCTGAATGCAACCTTGGGTGTGGGCGATCTTAAATACTATATGCTTAGTGCACAGCAACAGTATTACTTGCCGCTAGGTAAAAATTACACACTTGCCTTTAACCTGGGTGCCGATTATGGTAGAAGCCTCGATAGCAACAAGCCGTTCCCTGTTATTAAAAACCTGTATGCCGGTGGTATTGGTTCGGTTCGTGGTTATGAAGGCTCTTCTTTAGGTCCACGGGATCTCGATTCTGGTGACTATCTGGGTGGTTCTAGCCGTATCGTTGCAAATATGCAGTTGTATTTACCTTTCCCCGGTACACAGAATGACCGTTCTTTGCGCTGGTTCCTGTTTGCCGATGCGGGTAAAGTCAGTGTTTCCGGTAAAAATTCATGCTCGGCGGGTAACGATCGTTATGGTGGCCTGGTAGAAAAACCATGCGGGTGGCGCTACTCTGCTGGTGTGGGCCTGTCCTGGCAATCTCCGTTGGGTCCATTGCAAATTTCATACGCACGCCCAATCAGTGCCAAACCAGGTGATAACAAAGAGTCCTTCCAGTTCCAGATTGGTACGGCCTTCTAAAATTAACTATATTTAACAGCTAATTACCGGTCAAGTGATTTTGATACTTACTTGACCAATGTATTTTTATATAATTCCTTCTTTTATTATAAGGTTATTTTCATGACTCCAAGATTGGCAAGCAATGCTTTTGGTATGCGTAAAATTGGTGTATTACTGGCAACTTCAGTGTTAGGTCTTTCTTTATCCGTGCCCACAGCATTTGCACAAGCAACAAAAGCTACCGACGCGGCTGAAAAGAAAACCGAAGCGGCGGCAGATAACGCACCGTTAAAAATTGGCTTTGTCAATACTGAAAAAATTCTTCGTGACTCCGCGCCTGCTAAAGAAGCCCAGCAAAAAATTGAAACTGAATTCAAAAAACGCGATGAAGAATTGCAAAAACTGGCAACGACACTGCGCTCCAAGGCCGAAGAGTTTGACAAAAATGCACCAGTCATGACTGATGCCGACCGTTCAAAAGCGCAACGAGAACTATCTGATCTGGATACCGATTTGCAACGCAAACGCCGTGAGTTCCAGGAAGATTTCAACCGTCGCCGTAACGAGGCTTTTTCAGGTATTGTCGACAAGGCAAACGTTGCCATTCGTGAAATTGCAGAAAAAGAAAGCTACGATCTGATTGTCCAGGATGCGGTAACGGTAAGTGCACGTATTGACATTACAGAAGCAGTGATTCAAGTTCTGGATAAAAAATAATTATGGCAATCGTATTAAATCAAAATCAGGCAATTGCACTCGATCAATTGCTTGAGCAGGTTGATACGCAAGGTCTTGAGTACCACATAAAAAGTAATCAGAATAAACCTGTACCGCTTATACGCGGTATAGGTTCCTTGGGTAACGCCGGCCAATCTGAAATCAGTTTTCTGTCAAATGCGAAATTTTTTTCCTTATTGCCTGAAACCAAAGCGGCTGCCGTTATTCTTCCCCAAAAGGCGGTAGATCATCTCCCTGCAGAAATGCCATTCGATATGGTGGTATGTGAAAATCCATACCTCATGTATGCCCGCATTGCGCAATGGTTTGATCAATTTCGGCTGGATGCCATTCCCAAACAGATTCATCCTTCGGCCATAGTATCTCCTGATGCAATCATCGAAGAGGGTGTATCCATCGGGGCATTGGCAATCATAGAATCCAATGCAAAAATTGGTGCAGGCAGTATTATTGGCCCATCCTGTGTTGTTGGCAGAAATACCACTATAGGTAAAAACAGTATTCTGTACGCAAACGTCACGCTTTACCACGATGTCACTATTGGTTCACATTGCATTCTGCATAGTGGTGCGGTTATTGGCGCTGATGGCTTTGGTTTTGCACCTGACTCAACCCGGGAAACAGGCGGGTGGTGTAAAATTTCCCAGTTGGGCCGTGTTATTCTTGGTGATTATGTTGAAATAGGTGCCTGCACAACCATAGACAGGGGCGCCATTGAAGACACCATTATTGGTAATGATGTTAAGCTTGATAATCAAATCATGATCGGGCATAACGTCAGGGTTGGTGATCATACCGCCATGGCTGCCTGTGTAGGTGTTGCCGGCTCCACCAAAATATGCAGCCGTTGCACTATTGCAGGTGCCGGTATGGTTTCCGGTCACCTTACCATTGCTGATGACGTCCATATATCGGGTGGCTCCGCAGTAACTTCCGACATTCATGAACCTGGTCGTTATACGGGGGTTTTCCCAATAGCGACGCATAGTGTCTGGCAAAAAAATGCTGCTGTTCTTCAACAGTTGGCCCAGCTCAGAAGACGTATCCAGCAGCTGGAAAAAAACAAATCAAATTAAACTGGCGTTGTTCGGCCTAACTCTTTAAATCAGATTTAATTTACAAGTTTTAAATTTACAAATAACAGGAAAAATTATGGTAATCGATATTCAAGGCATTATGGATCGTATCCCTCATCGCTATCCTATGCTGCTGGTAGATCGTGTCCTTGAAATGGTTCCAGGAAAAAGTATTGTTGCTGTGAAAAACGTAACTATCAATGAACCCTTTTTTCAAGGTCATTTCCCGCACTTGCCAGTGATGCCAGGTGTATTAATTATTGAAGCATTGGCACAGGCCGCAGCTATTTTTTCATTTTCAAACGAGGATGGAACCATGCTGGACAGCTCTAAAACAGCTTATTATCTGGTTGGTATTGATGGTGCGCGTTTTCGCAAACCGGTGGTGCCTGGCGACCAGTTAATGTTGCATGCCGAAGCTGAGCGTATCAGTAAAGTGGTCTGCAAATATAAAACCAAAGCTATTGTTGATGGTGAAATCGTGGCCGAAGCCAAAGTGATGTGCGCCATCAGGGATTTAGGTCAATAATGTCAAATAACATTCATCCAACTGCCATTGTTTATGATGGCGCAGAACTCCATCCTAGTGTCAAAGTCGGTCCTTATGCCGTTATTCATGAAAATGTCTGCATAGGTGAAGGTACTGTTGTTGGAGCGCATTGTATTATTGATGGGTATACAACCATCGGTAAAAATAATAATTTTTACCGTTTTTGTTCTATTGGTGGTATGCCACAAGACAAAAAATATGCTGGAGAGCCTACCAGGCTTGAAATTGGCGATAACAACACCTTACGTGAATTTGTTACCGTTAATACCGGTACTGTCCAGGATATAGGCACTACCCGTCTGGGTAATGATAACTGGATCATGGCCTATGTGCATATTGCCCATGACTGCCAAATAGGCAGCCATACCATTATTGCCAACTCAGTCCAGCTGGCAGGCCATATACACATAGGTGACTGGGCTATTGTTGGTGGCGGGACGGCAGCACACCAATTTATCCGTATTGGTGCCCATTCAATGACCGGGGGCATGAGCGCAATTCGTCAGGACATCCCTCCTTATGTACTTGG
>JAAYHN010000302.1 GCA_012735395.1 Alcaligenaceae bacterium
AATTTGGCCAGTATCGCTTCTCGGCGTTCGGGTGAGTATTTCATAGGAACCTTTTCTTTGCCCCCATCTTAGGATGAGTTAAATTCTAACATCGGTTGAGGTTCCAACTAGTCTGACACAGGGGGGTTTGATCTTGCCGATGCGAACCCCGTTCATCAATTGTCATCGTTTGATTAGCAAGAGACTGCTCCGTTACGGTAACGGGAAAAAAAGACGTGTCTTGATATTTGGCAGAGGTCGTTTCCAGTTGCTGGCTTCGGTATTCATTACGCCAGCGGCATAATTGATTGGGATGCAAATCGTGTTCACGTGCAACCTCAGCGACCGTTAATTCATTGCTGAGCAAATGCTCAACCACGCTGCGTTTAAAATCTTTGGTGAAATGACGGCGGGAAAGACGCCGGTACGCGTCTGTAGAAGTGTGAGTGCTGTTCATAAGTTCCAACCTAAATTTAGATTGGAACCTATTGTCGTTTTTCTACGAGGAAATTCAAGACGGCACTGGCCGGAGCATTACCTTGGTCATACCGGCACATTAAAAAGCACCTTGCAACAATCTGATTCCCGTACGCATATCCGGATCGGTTTTGTTGGTTCCATGATGTACCGCAATCTTGCCGGTTTGCTTATTGGCCTTAAACAATATTTTCCTGACATCAGCTTCGATCTGACGGAAGCCAATTCCAGTGAAATCATTCTTGAAACAGATAAAGGCAATATTGACATCGGCTTTATTCATATTAACCAGGTACCTGCCGGCATTGAAAGCCAAACTTTAATATCAGAACCGTTTCTGATATGCCTGCATGAAACGCATCCTGGTGCAAATAAAACAATGATGAATCTGGCTGAATTTAAAAACGACAACTTTATTTTCTTTTCCCGGGCTGTGTCACCCAGCTATTATGAAATGCTGCTTTCCATATGTGTAAGCGCCGGTTTTTTTCCAAGGGTAAATGATGAAGCGAAACACTGGTTAAGTATTACCAGTATGGTTTCCCAAAACCTGGGCGTTTCCATTGTACCCAGTTGCATGCAATATTGCGGTTTGCCAAATTTGAAATTTCTTCCTTTTGAACATACACAACAATCCGTTACCAGCATAATCTGGTCTGTTAAAAAAGATCTTGAGCTTAAACGCCATATTGTTAAATTTATTATGGAAAAAATGCTTACGGAGCAGCTAATACACCATAAAGATTTTAACATTAATAAAAAACGCCAATAACAAATTGAATAAATGCGCCTGGCACTTTAATAACGGTTTTAAAAGAAAAAGACCTCCAATTGTTTTTCTTAATACCACAATGATAATTCACCATAAAATTTTTAACAAAAAGTATCAAACCATGTTTAATTGAAGCCACAATAAGATATCAAGCACTTAAGAAGTATCCAATCAGGCAAACATTAATAAAGCCCATTTATAATTTATAATTGCTTATTAAAATTAAATAAGAACATAAAGAAAGATAGTGTTAAAATTTACCACTTAATTAATCATTAACTCTCAGAGGTATTAAATGGCCACTTATCTTGAATTAAAAGCCCAGGCAGAAGCCCTATTACGTCAGGCCGAAGAAGTCAGAAAACAGGAAGTCGCTGAAGTTGTTAAAGAAATCAAAGCCAAAATCACACAATACAATTTGAATCCGGAAGATTTGGGGTTTGCTGCTGCCAATAAAAAAGCAAATAAAGCAAATAGCCCTGCACCCGTACGCTATATTGGCCCAAACGGTGAAAAATGGTCTGGTATGGGTCGTCAGCCCCAGTGGGTCAAAGATATTCTTGCCGAAGGAAAAAGCAAAGAAGATTTTGCGGTGTAATAAAAATAAAAAAACCAGGAGAAATTCCTGGTTTTTTTATCTTTGCAAGATGGCTTCCTTATGCCCCTACTGCTTTACGCATATTATCGGGTAAATACATGGCAGCCTGTTCGTCTAGCAAGATCATGGCATTAGGGTGCGATTTAATAACCGATGCCGGCAGCTGCTCATTGACCGGGCTCTCATACAATTCAGCCATAATTTCGGCTTTCTTTACGCCGGTGGCAATCAGGATAATTTGGCGTGACTCCATAATATCCTGCAAACCCAGTGTAATGGCCTTGTCTGGCACTTCATTCATGGAATCAAAAAAACGGCTGTTATCCAGTCGGGTCTGTTCGGAAAGCGTTACCACATGAGTACGGCTGTTAAAAGGAGTGCCCGGCTCATTAAAACCGATATGGCCATTATTGCCAATACCCAGCAGTTGCAAATCAATATAACCGCTCTGCCGGATCTGGTTTGAATACTGCTCACATTGTTCTGTCAGGTCATTACACAAACCATCTGGCAAGAAAGTACGATGACGGGCAAAAGCCAAACGATTAAACAAATGTTGCTGCATAAAATAACGGTAACTTTGCGGATGCTCTGCACCCAGGCCAATATATTCGTCCAGATTAAATGTTGTAAGGCCTGACACGTCAATATTTTTATGCGTAACCTGTTTACTGAGCTTTTCATAAACCGGCTCCATTGTACTGCCGGTGGCTAACCCTAATACTGCATTATTTTTTTTCTGTATTTGGGCAATAAGCAAATCGCTTACATATTCTGCAATCGCTTGCGGGTTTGGTAAGACATAAAACATGAGATTAATCCGGATATTATGGGTATACCGTTTACCGGTATTGTTGTACTTGACGTTAATTATCCTCTAAATTTATTCTTTATACGTTATTAATATGCAATTTTTTGTTCATTTTTTTTAAAAATATGGTTCTGCTGCAACACAACAATACCGCTTGCCCCCTATTGTTTTACTCCTTTTCCTGCCCTGTATTCAGTAATCCATGCAATATCAATGTATAAAACTCACTGAAAGCATCACCAATACTTACCCCCATTTCCTCCAGTAATGTCTGATTCCTGAGCCGATGTGCCGCCCCCAGTATGGCCTCGGATACCAGCCGGGGGTTTATGGAGCTAAATACGTTCTGCCTGACCCCCTTTTCAATAATTTTTTCAAGCCCCCTGATTCGGGCCAGCTGATAATCATCAAACAGCTTACGCCCCTCTGCCGTGGCATCAAGATCGACAAAACAGGCTTTTTTTATTCCCGAGGCATTCAGGGTAGCCTGCAGATAGGCGCTGATTTCTTTTTCCGGTTCTGTCTCTGCCTGTGCTTTGGCGTAGCCCCTCTCCAGGTTTTCATCCAGCACCGTCTTGCAAACCGCCAGAAACAATGTTTCTTTAGTGGGTGCGATCTGGTAGATCCGTCTTTTCGAGCATTTCAGCCTGGTGGCGATATCGGCAATAGTCAGGCTGGAATACCTTCTGTTATTAATAAAGCGTTTAAATCCCGCTTGAATTCATGTTCTGTACGACGTGCCATTTTATTTTCTTGAAAATTTATTTTTGAGACTTGCTAGTAGTTACACCTATTATGGTACCAAATGTATTGACTTGGTACCATTATATCAATAATATCCTTTCCAAGCGGTACCAAAAAACAAAAACCAGTACCAAAATCATCGCGGATAGCAAATGAATAACAGAGACAACCCCATTTACGCTGGCACAACCACGGCAGAGCTGTATCTTTCCGCCTTCAGGGCTTTCCCTGGCCGAACTGCCCTGGTGGCCGGGAATCAAAGCCTGACTTACCGTGAACTGGAAACCCGATGCTATCAAATTGCCCGTTTGCTTTTATCCAAAGGGTTAAAGCGCCAGGATACCGTCGCCTTTCTGGTAAGCAATCGCATTGAAGCCGTACTGGCAACCATTGCCATCCAGTTAATTGGTTTGCGCTATGTGGCATTGCACCCTATGGCCTCGGAAGAAGACCATGCTTTTGTACTGGAAGATGCCCAGGTTAACATGCTGATTGCAGACTCCCTGAAATTCCCGGATCGTACCCGGGCACTGCAGCAACGTAACGTTGTGCCCCATGTCTTGACCCTGGACACCTCATCCATCCATACCGGCTTGCTCAATGAAACAGCCAGCATGGATGGATCCCGCCTGCCGCTGGACGCCAGGCCGGAAGACTACACCAAAATTGCCTATTCCGGTGGCACCACCGGGCGTTCCAAAGGCATTATGCATACCCATCGTACAACCGTGACCATGCTGAATTACCAGCTTGCCAACTATGAATGGCCAAACCACATACGCTATCTGGCGGCCACCCCCATTTCCCACGCGGCAGGTTCCCTGATTCTGCCCACGTTCATACGTGGGGGTACGGTTTACCTGCAAGAAAAATACGACGCACAATCATTCCTTGAAATCGTTCAAACCCATCAAATCAATACCACGTTTCTGGTACCGACCCAGATTTATGGTTTACTTGACTCCCCCCACTTGCAAGAATACGACCATTCCAGCCTGGAGCTGATTCTTTATGGTGCCGCCCCAATGGCACCCGCCCGTTTACTGGAAGCCCTGAAAAAAATAGGGCCGGTTTTCGGGCAGTTATACGGCCAGGCTGAAGCGCCCATGGTGATCAGTTATTTGCGCAAGGAAGACCACGATCCGGCCCGCCCCCACTTGCTGGCCTCATGTGGCCGGATTATCCCCGGCAATCAGGTCAAACTGCTGGATCAGCAAATGCAGGAAGTAAAACCAGGCGAAATTGGTGAGTTATGCGTACGCGGGCCACTGGTCATGCAAGGATACCTGAACCGTCCCGAAGAAAATGAAAAAGTCTTTGCCGGTCAATGGCTGCACACGGGTGATATGGCACGGGAAGATGAACAGGGTTATTTATATATTGTTGACCGTGCCAAGGACATGATTATTTCCGGCGGGTTCAATGTATACCCCAGTGAAGTGGAACATTGCCTTGCCCGGCATCCGGATGTTGCCATGGCGGCCGTGATAGGCATTCCCCATGATAAATGGGGAGAGGAAGTCACCGCTATCGTGGTTAAAAAACAAGGCACCAACCCAAGTAAGCAGGAGCTGATTGACTTTGTGCTTCAACACAAAGGGGCCGTTAACACCCCTAAAACCATTATTTTCACCAATGAGCTGCCTTTGACCTCTTTGGGAAAAATCAATAAAAAAGCCATCCGCAGCCAATACTGGCAGGGCCACGACAGAATGGTCAGCTAACACAATTTAATACACACAGCCATAAAAACACCAAGAAATTTAATCCCTTTTAAAACAACCCGGAGTAAACAATGAGCATAAAAGGAAAAGCGTATATTGCCGGTGCCTACGAGCACCCGACCCGCTTTGCTCCTGAAAAATCTGTTGCCCAGCTGCATGCCGAATGTGCAGCGGGCGCACTAAAAGATGCAGGACTCAGTTTCAGTGATGTTGACGGTTATTTTTGTGCCGGTGACGTCCCTGGTGGCAGCCCGATTTCCATGGCTGACTACATGAACCTTAAACTGAAATGGCTGGATGGTACCGAACTGGGCGGCTGCTCTTATATCGCCCATGTAGAACATGCCGCCCGTGCCATTGCGCAAGGCAAATGTTCAGTAGCACTCATTACCCTGGCTGGCAAGCCAAAAAGCAGCGGCGTGGCAACCGGCACCGCCCCCAGGATACTGGGCCCCGAACGCCCGGAAACCCCGTGGGATTTGCCTTACCAGCCCACCATCACCAGCATTTACGGCATGCTGACCCTGCGTCATATGCATGAATACGGCACCACGGCAGAACAGCTGGCTGCTGTTAAAGTCGCTGCTTCCCACCATGCCCAATACAATGAAAACGCCCTGCTGAAAAAAGTGGTAACGGTTGAAGACGTGATTAATTCACCCGTTATTTCCACACCATTGCGCCGTCTTGACTGCTGCGTCATTACGGATGGCGGTGGTGCCCTGGTCGTGACCTCTCCTGAAATTGCCAAACGCCTGAATCGCCCGCTGGTCAAAGTCATGGGGGCAAGCCATACCATTAAAACCAGTAATGGCGGCTATATTGCGCCCACAGAAACCGGTGCC
The DNA here is from genome assembly GCA_012735395.1 of Alcaligenaceae bacterium. GTDB lineage: Bacteria > Pseudomonadota > Gammaproteobacteria > Burkholderiales > Burkholderiaceae_B > Advenella. The sequence goes on from JAAYHN010000302.1 coordinate 5,951, forward strand.
CTTAAAACCGGGCCAGAAGCCTTTGCCGAGGCGGGTGTAGGGGTGAATGACATTAAATACGCATCCATTTACGACAACTTCACGATTATGGTGCTCATGCAACTGGAAGACCTGGGTTTTTGCAAGAAAGGCCAGGCAGGTGCTTTTGCCGCGGAAGGCAACCTGATTTCCGGTAGTGGCAAACTGCCATGGAATACCGATGGCGGTGGCTTGTGCAATAACCATCCCTCCAACCGTGGGGGTGTTACCAAGGTTATTGAGGCCGTCCGGCAACTGCGCGGCGAAGCCCACCCTGCCGTTCAGGTCAAAGATTGTGATATTGCACTGGCTGCAGGCCCCGGCCGTGTGGTTGGTGAAGGACACGCACATGCAACCCTTATCCTGGAAAGAGAGTAAATGACCATGGACACAACAAATACAGCCCAAAATTACCTGTCAGACATTTACGCCAAAGCCTACCCTGAAACCACGCCTTTCTGGGAAGCGGCGGAACAGAACAAATTTTTATTAAAAAGCTGCGCTGACTGCAAGCGCCCGCATTGGTACCCCCGTGTTATTTGCCCCATGTGCGGCAGTAGCAATACCTTATGGACTGAAGCCAGTGGCAAAGGCACCCTGTACACATTCAGCATCAATGAAAAAGCCAACCCGCCCTATGTGCTTGCTTATGTGCAACTGGAAGAAGGCCCCACTATCATGAGCAATATTATTGATTATGATATAGAAAAACTACAGATAGGCGCAGCGGTTAAAGTGCATTTTCAGGCCACAAAAGATGGCAGAAGCATGCCCTTTTTCAGGTTAAGCTGAAGTGGTCGGCTTCCCATTGGAAGCAGGGTTAAACCTATAAGTTAACCCGTCAAAAAACAAAATGGGCGAGATACAATCCCGCCCATTTTTTTATAAATTACCAGACCTGCGTTTTACAAATCTTCTTTACCCGCCAGCCCTTTGCGATAGGTTTCATAAACAAGGACCGGTATTTTCAAATCGCCCAAATGTTTCTCTACCAGTGGTTTGACATCAGCCCACTCCAGCCCGCCTACACCGGTTGCCAGGCGAGGTAATGCCAGACTGGTAATTCTTTCTTCTTCCACATATTGCGCCAGTGCTTTCAGGGCACGGCTTACATTTTCTGTACTGGCTTTGCCTGGACGCGCTGCCGGCCCCTCTCCCAACATATTCTGGGTAAGCAGGTTCACAATCCGGACGCTTTTGCCATCACCGTCCACACCGCCCCAAGCCCAGATTTCACCAGGTTCCAGCGGATGCACGTGAGTGGATTGCCGGTAATCACGCATTAAAGAAGGCCAGCGTTCACGCAGACTACGTGCCAACCCAGTATCAAAGTGCTCTTGTGGCGCAATACCATGTGCAATTAATTGTGCCTTGCTTAGCAGAATATCACCTTCAACTTCACGAATCATGCGGTTTCCTTTTGCATTTCTGGAATAACCCTTTGCTATTCCTTCACTTTCAGTATAGTGAAACCGCTGTTTTTCGTCCTGATCAGGATCAAGGTATTGGTGTATCTTGAGTTTCTGAGGCAGTTTTATGGCACCAAATTATTGAGCGGATTTTATCTAAATCCCTGCTTCAATAACAGCCTGCCATATTTAATCAAAAGCCATAATTTACCGGCCTCAGGCCCCTCTGAACCAGTACCATGCAATCCCAATCCATTCATGCAAGGCACGGTTGGATTGCCATAATGCCTCGGCCGTGGGAACGTATTTAAGCAAATTGGGTGGTGCCACCGGAAAAACCGTAGGTGCCGCAATCACGTTAAAGCCAGCACGCTCATAACTTGTTTTTGCCCGCAACATATGAAAGGCATTGGTCACCAGCAAAATGGTATTAATACCCTCGCCGGCAAGCAACTCCCTGGACTGTTGCGCTTCTTCCGCAGTTGTTGCCGGGCGGTTCAGAACCCATTTGACCGGTGTATGAAACAGGGTTTCCAGTTCCCGTTTCATAATATCAGCCACGGCTTCTTCACCTTCCCATGCACCACCACTTGTCTGGATGGGCAAACCGGTCTTCTGATGCAGGAAAGCCGCATAACGAACCCGTTCCAGGCTGCTTGCTGACAGTGCCCCAGCACCAAAATCGGCCTGGTTACGGTAAGCACCACCCCCTAACACCACAATGGCCTGGGCCCCTTTTATCTCATTAAAGGACAACGCCGGTTCCTGGTATAAGGTTTGCAACAGACCGGTAGAAACCACAGGCAGGCTCAGGGCCGTCATGACCACAATACACAGCATAAGCAAGGCCCTGCCTGCCTTTTTAAACCTGCTGCCCAGTAAAAACCAGGCAATAAGAAGCAGGATCATGAAATTAAGGGGGATTAGCAGGGAGGAAGATATTATTTTACTAACGATTAAACTCATTGGCTGGCATGTGATTTATGCAAAACCAGAGTTTACACTTATGTTTATGGCAAGATCAGCTTCACTTGACTGACGCTATTAAGGTTTTTAATTTATTGCCATCAATAAGCACCAGATTACTGCTGTATTTTGCCGTTTCAATGGTTTCCGTATCAAACACCCCCGTTGTAATAACATAATTATGGCTGCTGTTTTGCTGATTCATGCCGATGACTATTTGGGAAAAAAGATTGACATCAACTTTCGGCTCGCCCCAGCATTTTATGGAAACGAAAGCGGGAAAACCCGCTTTCTCAAGTTGAAAATCAGCCACATCCTTTAATGCTTCTGATGTTTTTTGAACACGATAACCTTTTTCCCGGAAGATGGCATTAACCAGACGGGCAATTTCTTCTTCAGGAATATTGCTTATATTTCCGGAAGAAATAACATTGCTGTTGCTTATGCTGCCAATACCCTTGTTAAAGTTGCGCCGCCATACAAGGTAAGCACCTGCAAGCACCAACAACAATACCAGTACGTAAATAACAGTTTCCTGACTCATAGTTGTAACCTTTGCAAAATAAGGTATAAAAAATGAAAAGAAATGGACATGCTTCGATCAAGATTCCCAACCAGTATAACGTCAATTTTTGTTAATAATATTTCTCTGATATAAAAATTATCTTTCAAAAAGAAACACTTAAAACAATTTTGATACAAAATACAATAATTATAAATATGATCATCATTATTTATGACATTTAAAAGGCAAGTATTGTCAATTTTTATTTGTAACAAATGATACTCTGAAATAAGCAGTGCATCTCACAGAGCTACAATCCAACAATCACAATTAACAAGTACCAAACAAGATGGGTCTTCATTATTTAGTCACCGGAGGGGCCGGCTATATCGGTTCGCATACGCTTATTGAAATGCTGCAGGCGGGCTATACGCCTGTTGTACTGGACAACTTCTCCAATAGCAGCAATAAGGTTTTTGAACGCCTGAAAACCATTACAGGTTCGGACATAGCGGTTATCAATGGCGATATCCGTGACCGCAAACTGCTGGATTCGATTTTTGCAGACTACGCAGCAAAACACACACCCATTCAGGGAGTGATTCATTTTGCGGCCCTGAAGGCGGTTGGTGATTCGGTCAGGCGGCCACTGGAATATTATGAAAACAATGTCGCTGGCACCATTACCCTGCTTCAGGCCATGCTGGCCGCCAATATCAAACAGATTGTATTCAGTTCATCAGCCACCGTATACGGTGAACCCGAATTCCTGCCTTATACGGAATCACACCGGATTGCAGCCACCAATCCCTACGGATGGACCAAGGTTCAGGTTGAACAGATTCTGCAGGATGCCTGCGTTGCCAATGAAAATTTTTCGGCAATCGCATTGCGTTATTTCAACCCGATCGGTGCCCATGAAAGCGGCCTGATCGGTGAAAACCCGCGCGATATTCCTAACAATCTATTCCCGTTCATTACCCAGGTTGCCGTTGGCCGGTTAGAAAAACTGAATGTCTTTGGCAATGATTATGATACGGTTGATGGCACGGGTGTACGTGACTACCTGCACGTGAGCGATCTTGCCCTGGGGCATGTCAAAGCCGTTAATTTCGTGAATGCAAAAAACCATCGCGGTTTTACGGCCATCAACCTGGGCACGGGCACAGGCACCAGTGTCTTGCAAATGGTAAGCGCCTTTGAACGGGTTAACAATATTAAAGTGCCCTACGCCATTCAAGCCAGAAGGGAAGGAGATATTGCCTCTGCCTGGGCCAACCC
>JAAYHN010000303.1 GCA_012735395.1 Alcaligenaceae bacterium
ACCCGGTAGCAACGTGAAGGCCAAATCGGGCCTGAATAAATCCATTCTGGATCAGGGCTGGGGAGAGTTCAGGCGGCAGCTTGAATATAAGACGGCCTGGAATGGTGGTTGGCTCATTGCGGTACCTCCGCATCATACCAGCCAGACTTGCCCGGCTTGTGGCCATGTCTCGAAAGACAATCGCCAGACCCAAGCCCAATTTCATTGCGTTGAGTGCAGTTATGAAGATCATGCCGATAAGGTCGGTGCGATCAATATTTTAAGGGCGGGACACGCCCGGTTCGCCTGTGAAGTGAGCGATGCAGCAAGGTCGCCAGCAACAGGAACCCACCGAGGTGAGTTAGTCCCTGTGGGCTAAACACGGTAGGAATCCCCTTCCTTTGCCCTGTGGGGCCGAGCGTTAGCGAGAGGGAGGGGAGGATGTCAACTCTTGCATTAATAATTCTAAAAACCAAAAGACCGTAAAAATGTATCTTGACCTGTTAAGCCTTGGATAATCGCCGGGCTGGCAGAATGCCGTTTATAATGGTAGCCTTTGGTGCTCACGCCATAATCAGGCGTGCGGCAAAATCTGCCGGCTTTCTGCCGGGAACCCAACATACTTGAACCCTGTTTAAAAAGAAAATTATGTTAGATCCTGTTTTATTGCGTAAAGATTTACCCCAGGTTGTGGCTGCCTTGAAACGCCGTGGCGTTGAGTTCGATGTAGAACGTTTCAATACGCTTGAAGCCCGTCGCAAGGCGGTTCAGGTCGAAACCGAAACCCTTCAGGCACAGCGCAATTCGCTGGCCAAACAAATTGGTAAACTCAAATCGCAAGGGCAGGATGCCAGTGCCGTCATGGCAGAATCGCAGGCCATTCCCGGCAAGCTTAAAGAGCTTGAGGGGCAGCTTAATGAAATCAAGCAAGAGCTGGATGCCTGGTTAATGGCCATTCCCAACCTGCCAACGGCAGCCGTTCCCGATGGCAAAGACAGCGACGATAATGTGGAAGTGCGCCGCTGGTTGCCCGGTAAAGAATATGTGAAAGATGAAATGCCGGCGCCGTTGGGGTTTGAGGTGGCCGATCACGTGGCCCTGGGTGAAAAGCTGGGTCTGGAATTTGATACGGCCGCCAAGCTGTCGGGCTCCCGTTTCGTATTCATGCGTGGCCAAATGGCCCGCTTGCACCGTGCCCTGGCGCAGTTCATGCTTGATTTGCATACTACACAGCACGGTTACACCGAATGCTATACACCTTATATCGTGAACAGTTCCACTTTGTTTGGCACCGGCCAGTTGCCCAAGTTCAAGGAAGACATGTTCTGGGTCACCAAAGGGGGCGACGATGAGCCCCAGCTGGACGACCAAGGCAATCCCATTGAAAAAGAAGATCTGTACCTGATTTCCACCTCTGAAATCACCTTAACCAGCTCTGTGGCCGATGAAATCCTGCCAGCAGACAGCCTGCCGCTTCGCCTGACCGCCCATACGCCTTGCTTCCGTTCAGAAGCCGGCAGTGGTGGCCGTGATACCCGTGGCATGATTCGCCAGCACCAGTTTGACAAGGTGGAAATGGTGCAGGTGGTGCATCCTGAAAAATCTTACGATGCCCTTGAAGAAATGGCCGGTCACGCTGAAAAGGTTCTGCAACTGCTGGGCCTGCCCTATCGTGTGGTGCTGTTGTGTGCCGGTGATATGGGTTTTGGGGCTACCAAAACTTATGACCTTGAAGTGTGGATCCCTTCCCAGGATACCTGGCGTGAAATTTCTTCCGTGTCCAACTGCGAAGCGTTTCAGGCACGCCGCATGCAGGCCCGTTTCCGCAATGAGCAGGGCAAACCTGAATATGCCCATACCCTGAACGGTTCCGGCCTGGCGGTGGGCCGTGCGCTGGTGGCGGTTTTGGAAAACGGCCAGCAGGCCGATGGCAGTATCGTGGTGCCCGAAGTATTGCAGCCCTATATGGGCGGTATCAAGGTACTTCAACCTTAAGTGTTCATCCCCACGCTGGAGCATGGGGACGAGAAAAACGGGGATGCTCGTTCCCATGCTCTGAACTGACCCCCTAAAGTTGGACAGTTAAAAACTAAGCAGCTTCTAAAACCTGAGTTCGGTATTGTACCGGACTCAGGCCGTTTAAGTTAAGCTTGATACGCTTGTGATTATAGTAGTGAATGTAT
>JAAYHN010000304.1 GCA_012735395.1 Alcaligenaceae bacterium
AAACATCATTGTAAAACTCCCAGAAACTGGGGGATATTAAACACTAAACCGGGAGATATGGCTATTAAAATATGCGCAAGAAGCTTATGGTTATTGGTGTTTGGGGATTATTCAGGGGCGACTAAATCAGAATTTTGATAACTAAAAGCGGTTGAAAGCCTTCCCGTATTAATCATTGCCTGCGCAAAATCACAGTTTTTTGCCAATGCAATAACAGCATTACGCAAGACCCGCTGTCCCTCACCTTGTGGAGACAAAAACCGCACACTTCTGCTGGCCAGATTCGTATTATGAATCGCAGCCGGCCTTCTTTCCTGAGAATAAGTATTCAAAAGTGACTCTTGAGCCTGTCCTTTAAGCACCAATGCCAGTTTCCAGCCCAGATTGTCGGCATCCTGTATACCGCTATTGCCACCACGTGCACCTAATGGCGGGAAAACATGGGCCGAATCACCGGCAAACAAAACACGGTGATGCCTGAAATCATCCAGAAGATGCGTCCGACTCGCCCAAGGCCCAACCCAAACCAGCTCGAAAGGTTCATCATGACCCAATAATTTCTTTACTCTTTCTTCACATACATCGGGACGGCTTATATACTCCACATCCGAATCCAGCTTCATTTGGAAATCTATTCGCCAGACCCCATCAGCCATGGGATGCTGCCAAACCGCACGCCCGTCATTCACCGGAGACTCAACCCAGGTCCAGCGTTCAAGTGGCAAGTCTTTTTTAAACCTGATATCTGAAATACACCAGCGTTCGGTACCTTTTTCCGGAAAAGTTTCCAAACCTAGCCGTTCCCGCACACTACTGGCCAAACCACTACAGTCAACCAGCCAATCAGCCTCTAGCCAATAAGTTCCTTCGGGTGTTTCCACCTCAACACAAGTATGCGTTTGCTTGGCCTTAATATTAATGACACGACTTTTCCAGCGGATTTCTCCTGTTTTCAGTTCATTGATTCTGTCAACAAGAAACCACTCTATATAGAATTGTTGGATATTCAAAAAAGGGGGCTGAATTGATGGTGATTTTTTTGCTGCATCAAACTCATAAATAATGTCATTTTTTCCTACCAATGACTTACCTACTGACCAGGCAACCCCTTTTTCAGCAATTTTTTCATAGATACCCAAACGGTCAAATATCTCCAATGATTTTTGTGCATAAACAATACCTCTGCTGGAAGCGCCTTTAACTCCAACCGTATCATCCTCATCCAGCAAAATAAACGGGATCCCTCTTGTTGAAAGATCAGCGGCCAAGGTCAAGCCGGCTAATCCGCCTCCTACAATAACCACTGGATATCGCTGCACCGTTTTATCGAAATCAGCGGGTCTGTGGTATTCAAATCTGGGCAACTTATAACCCGATACACTTTCTTCAATCATCTGCCCTGTCTCCTTTTAATTCTGTCGTTTCCCTGTCGTTACCTGACTCAGGAATTATTTTTTGTGGTCTGGTGTACGCTATGCCAAAGTTCCCTGTCACGCTCTGCAGTCCAGATACGTGGCTCTGTTATTCCCTGACTTTCATCAAATGCCCTTGATATGCTGAACGGCATACAGTGCTCAAATATGAACCACTTCCCGTATTTTTCTTTCAAACGTGGATACGCATAATCAAATGCTTCTTTCAAACCCCCGAGCTTCGCCCCTTCCCTGGTGATTTCATACACATCAGCCAGGTACTCATCCATTTCATCAAAAGCCGCAGAACAGTTGACTTTACCCTGTAGGGCAGCCCCACGACCAGGTACAAGAATTCCCGGTTCAAGACTTCTGATTGCCCGTAATGATTCCCGCCACTCTTTCAAGTAGGCATCACCACAATAGGGTGTTGAACGGTAATCGATCGCATCCCCGCCAAACATAATCCTGTATTTTGGAATCCATACAACGGTATCTCCTTTTGTATGCCCTTTTCCCATATGCAGGATTTGCACCTCAAGATCATCCATAAAAACCTGAAGCTTTTTTTCAAACACAATAGTTGGCCACGTTAGACCAGGTATCGAATCGACCCCTCTGAACAGGCGGGGAAAACGTTGGAACTCACTATCGTAATCCTGTTGCCCCCGTTCTTTAATCAAGTCAAACGTACCTCTACTGGCAATAATTGCCTGGGCATCATAAGCAGAAGCACCCAAAGTTCGCACGGCATGATAATGAGACAAAACCACATATTTGAAAGGTACATCCGAAATATCCCTGATTTTGTCAATCACAGGTTGTGCCATCTCAGGGGTTGCTGTCGTATCCACAACCATAATGCCGCTTTTACCTATGATAACCAGCACATTCGGATCCCCCTCTGCCGTCGCGGCATAAATATTCGGGGCCAGCTCTTCAAAATATAATTGCTGGTCTTTATGATCTGCCGTAGATGCAAATGCAACTGTCATTTTTAACTCCTCCTATAATTGGTTTATGGGAGAAAGTATGATTTATTTCTCATTGGCATGCTGTCACACGGCTTTGTGACAAGCTTCACACTGAAGAAAAAATAATTTTTTATGAAATGAATTGGTAGTTCTTATAATTGACAAAAAGCCCTGGAAGGCTATATATATCTACTCTGTGCAGCAAGAGACAACACAATTATAAAAATAAATTATTGATAATAAATATATTCAAGGAATACCGCATGTTAGCCAAACCTGTATTTCAAAATAGCGTATCAGCATGTGAACATACAGATTCAGCATGGTTACGCTTTTCAAAATATGAACTTCCAGGACTTATTTCACAAATTGGAAGCAAACATTTCATTTCCTCTGTAATGGGAGCAATCAGCCGCTCAATTACGCAGGTTGATGTTTGCTCTTTATTTCATTATGACACCGCCAGCAAACCCAGCAACTTTGGAACAGCCAGCCGGGTATCCAATGAAATCACCCGGCTGACAGCAGAGCGCTATGCCTCAGGACTGGGTTTGCATGACCCCATGCGCCTCGAAATAAACAATGTATTATCAACGGACAGGGTTGGCGTTTTTCATTTATTCAGGGAGCGGATCAACCACGCTCCCTATCGGGAACTCTGCTTTAATTTGACCGGCACGCTTGAGCGCCTGTCTATTTTATGCAGGGATGACCGCTCTTACTACGCCATGAGTTTTTACCGTACCCATCAATCCGGGTTATTCTACAGAAATGAGGTTAATGCGCTTTCTTCACTGTCTGAGATACTGTCCAGCCTTATCCTGAAGCACGTTGATGTTTCCAACTTATCTCCTGTGGTTTTTCAAAAAACGATTACTGACGATGTCTTACGCAAACTTCACGACAGGGCAAACAATTTATCCGACAGAGAAGCTGAAGTTTGTGCGCTTATTATGCTTGGCCACAGTTCTGAATCCATCAGTCTTAAACTGGACTTATCCATAAACACCATACTTACTTATAGAAAAAGAGCCTATTCAAAACTTAACATTAACTCCCAGAACGAGTTATTTCGCATCTGCCTTGATTAGACCGGTTTAAAAATCCTGCCGATCACGGTATAGTTTATCTTCGTGCCTGAGCCGCTGGGTTCAGACATCAAGATAATAATGCCGCTTCTTTTTTATGACCAAATTTTCCCGTATTGTAGATGTCCTTGATCTGTTTTCTGAAACGGATACCCTTTTAAGCGCAGAAGATATTGCCGAAAAACTGCAAGTTTCAAGGCCAACCGCTTTCCGTTATGCGAAAGAGCTTAATGCGGCCGGTTTTCTGGCCAACTATTCGGGACGCTACTCGTTGGGCGCACGCATCATTACGCTGGATTACCGAATCCGGCAATCTGATCCGGTCCTGAAAATAGCACAAAAAATCTTGCGGCAAATTTCCGATGAAACCGGCTGTGATGCCATTTTCTGCCGTATGTATAACGATGAAATCATCAATGTGCATCATGAAGCCAGCAATAACCCCGTTGGCGTGTCATTCGGGCGTGGCAGGCCACTGCCTTTATTCAAGGGTTCGGCCAGTAAAGTGATGTTGGCCCAGTTACCCACAGGCAAATTGCAAAAACTTTATGACAAGCACAAACAGCATCCCGATGTTCTGGCCATTGCCACAGAGTGGCCGGAATTCAGGCGCCACTTTGCCGTCATTCGCAAGGCGGGTTTTTATACCTCAGTCCATGAAATTGATACCGAGGTTGTCGGGATTGCCGTTCCGGTTTATGCCAGCGGCATTGGTATCATTGGCGCCATTTCCCTGGTGATGTCGGCCGAGCGCCTGCAAATGATCAACCCCGACGGGGTTGTGGCGGTACTGAAACAAAGGGCGGAAGACATCGGCAACCAGCTGGCACTGCTTGACACTAAATAAATACCACACAAGTTTAAACCCCTGCCAAACAGGATTTTACGGCAGGCAGCATGATGGCACTGCTGCAGCCAAATTGCGGTCACAGTGCCATTACTTTTAACTTAAAACAAGTTACATATCCTGCCTGGCCATCTCAATATGCTCACGCAGTATATCGGCATTACCCAGTGCTTTGGCATTAAGCAACACCAGTTTTACCAGAAACAGTTCGGTTTTATCCTCCCCCACTTCGTCAATGGCGCTGGCCAATATATCGTAAACCGTTTCCAGGTCATCGATTGGCAGGGTGTGATTTGATTCAGACATAAAATATTCCTTATTGGGGTAATACAGTATTTAAGGTGGCTTCAAAACGGCTGACATCCAGATTGATCCAGCGTGCGCAAATATGCTGGTCGGGGCGCAACAAATAAGCGGCGCCACTGGCATTGACGCCATAGCAGGCCCGGATGGCACCGGCTGCATCGTTCAGGGTTTTATCGGCACCGGCAATACACTGCCCGTTTCCAATGCCCACCACATTCAAGGGGATACCCCGGGCACGTACCTGCCGGACCACCGCCATCACGTCTTCCGGTATGGCTTCATGCCCGGTGAAATACAGCAACTCAAAACCATCGCCAAGATGATCCAATAAATAGTTATCATCACCCAGACGCACATTTTGCGGTGGCGCGCCATGGGCTGGCCCCGCCTGGAACAGGGCATTATCGTCTCCCTGGCTATTCAACACCGAATGGGTGTATTCATGCGGCCGGGAAGTACGCCAGTGATACAGTGGCCGCACGAACTCCTGTGTCAATGACAGGGACAGCACCGCATCACGCAGCAAGCGGAAACCCCGGGTAGGCGGGGTCATGAAACGGGTGCTTTTACCGGCTTCATCAATAATTTCCCTGGCAGCGGTAACCCGTTCCCGGCTGTAGTTTCCAAGCAATTTTTTACCGGCCAACCCCTTTATCACAAAGGCCAGGTGCCAGCCCAGTGACTGCCCATCCTGAAAACCGGTATTGGCGCCACGCACCCCAAAAATAGGCAGTAAATGGGCGGCATCACCGGCAAAAAGCACATTGCCGCAAACATAATCCGGCAAGGTCAGGGTACGGGCCGAATAGACTGAGCACCAATCCATCTCCCAGGTTTTACCGGCATATCCGATCATGGCCAGCTGGGCATCTATACGGGCTTTGATGGATTCCGGCTTAAGTGCATCTTCGGGATCTTCCCCTTCTGGCAATTGATAGTCAATGCGCCAAATGCCATGGGGTTCACGATGCATCAGGATCGTATTGCCCGGGTTCCACTCCGGTGCAAAATAAGCCAGTCGTTCGGTTGGCAATGGCAAATCAATTTTAATATCCGCAATCACAAACCGGCCTTCATAGGACGTCCCTTCCATTTGCAAGCCCAATGCAGAACGGATAGTTGAACGCCCCCCGTCTGCCGCAACCAGCCATTGTGTTTCCAGGGTATACGTTCCTTCGGGCGTATCCACTTCCAGTTCCACATAACCGTCTTTCTGTTCAAGCTGAAGCACTTTATTGCCCCAGCGAAAATCAATCAATGGATTGGCCTGGCAGGCATCATGCAGGAATTCTTCCATATATTGCTGCTGCACATTGATTAAGGGATAGAAGCGGTCATTGGTATCGTAAGGCGCTTCCAGCCGGAAAACACGCTGGCCACGGTAAAAGGAATTGCCAAAGCGCCAGGGCAAACCGGCCTTCGTCATACGGTCGGCCACCCCGGCCTGTTGCAAAATTTCCATTGAACGCCGGGTAAATGCCAACGCACGGCTGCCATGGGAAACCTGCTGTTCTGCCGTCAGGACTACACAGGACACGCCAAAACGTGCCAATTCCAGTGCCGTTACCATACCTGACGGGCCTGCCCCCACAATCACTGCCTGCTTGCGTTCCTGTGCAGGATGCTGCGAAGCAAGCCAGGGTTGATAGACTTTATAGTCGTAATAAAGCGAAAACCGGGGTTCGGTTGATGGTGTATGCATAGTTGCTCCTCATAACATTTTCCATAATAATATCAAAAATTGATACTTTATCAATAAAATTAAGAAAATAATTATATAAATAAGATTTAATGAGACAAATAAAAATAAATTCATATGTAAATCCAGTCATATTCTCAGTAAATTTACAAATTTACTGCTTTCATTAGGGTTTTCTCTATACAATTAATTTAAAAATAAGATAAAGTATCAATAATTGACACTTTTATTAAAACAGGAATTTACATGCAAACAAACCATTTTGAACCCGTCCAACGTCTGCATCATTTTGCCTGGCGCTGCAAAGATGCTGAAGAAACACGTGCTTT
>JAAYHN010000305.1 GCA_012735395.1 Alcaligenaceae bacterium
ATTGTAAAACTCCCAGAAACTGGGGGATATTAAACACTAAACCGGGAGATATGGCTATTAAAATATGCGCAAGAAGCTTATGGTTATTGGTGTTTGGGGATTATTCAGGGGCGACTATATATTAAATGTCAATTTTTCTGTTGAAATTGAGTTATGCGTCAGCGTACGAGGAGTAAGGCCTGTGCCTCCTGAACCAGGAGCAATTTCTATGCATACATACAAACGTGACAACACATTAATCAAACCTGAACAACTGTAAGTAACTGTAGCGGTGAAGTCCACCTGCCCGGTCGTTGTCATCCAATTAATATCACCAAAGTTCAAAGGTGTCACACTTGCCGTACAAGCCGCCTCGGCCCTTTCACTCACCAGCAGGCCGCTCAACATTAACAAGGCGGAACACACATAAATTTTAAATTTAAACATACTCGTCACCTGCAAACAAATGGCCCCAATTGAGGAATGGTATCTTCCCGGGATATGAATTCAAATTCAAGCGAACAGCCCGGTTCAGCATTGCCAACTTCCAGTTGATTATTTTCTTCCAGCTGCTCCAGATACACAATACCATCATAGCCCACGATGGTCGCATGTTTTTTATTTAGCACAACCTGCGTACCCAGCGCCAGCGGTACGCCATGTACATCATGCAGTACAACCGTGGCCGCCCTGATGGGTTTGATTTTAAACAAGACTTTGGCACCCGATTTGCTCTGGGTGGAAACCTCTGTACTGACCTTGTCTATGGACATATTTGCCGGCAGGTTCATGGGGTCAATATCCACCTTATTATGCTGGTAGGCCTGCAAGGGTGCCACCATTAACAAGCCGCTACTGTTGGTATTGCCATACAGGTTATTTTGCAGCTTTACCGGCACATCCGGCACCCCATTGGTGGAAACAACGGCAAAACCATCATTCACCTGCCGCCCGGCAAAGAGACCTCCCGACATAAGCACCAGGGAGCCGCTGGTGCTGGCGTACGCCGCCTGCCGGTGCCTGTCTGCCTGCGCCCCTATGCCATAAGTACCATAATTGCCCCGATAGCTGGCATTGGCGTAAGCTGAAGCCACGTCACTATACCTGCCCTGCACCTGCCATGACCAGCCCATATTCTCACGGCTGGCCTTGCTGACATCAACCGCATAACTGTTTTGCTGGCCCGATTTGTTAAATGAAGAAGATGCCCGGTAGTCAGGCCCCAGACTGAATGAAATGCCCGCATAAACAGAGTAATCTTTACTATTGTTCAGATTCTTGTTGACATTGAGATTAAGATGGGTGGAACGTCCCAATGATTTGCTCCAATAGGCATTGGCATATCGGCTTGAATTCTGGTTGAAATAATCCAACTTGATATAACTTACCCCCAAACTACCCATCTTTCCAAGGTTCAATCCGGTAGAAACAATCTGATTGGTTTCCGGGAAATCAGACCCATGCAAAAAAGCAATATCCCGGTAATCTTGATCTGCCTTTTTCAGGCTTGCATTAACATGAAAATAGCTGCCCTGCCATTGATAAGACGCTGAATACATTCGGCCACGAACTTCTTCATGCTGGCTGCCCGAATAAGAGCCGGTAATAACGCCCAGCTGCCCCAGCCGAATACTGGCACCGGCACCGTAATTAAACAAGTACTTGCTTCCTTCGGCATGCAGATCGGTAGTAATGGTATTGGTCAAACCATAACGCAACGTTCCCGAGAAAACAGGCTCACGGGCATATTGCCAGGACTGTATGCCGTAATCCTTGCGCACATATCCCGCCTCCAGCGACCAATCAGCCAGCCCCTGTTTCAGCAGCAGGGACGTACTGTAAAACGGCAGGTCAATACTTTGTTGCCGGCCCTGAACATCCGTCAGCACCAGGCTGGCATTACCTGCCCCACTAATATAAGGCATACTTTGGATTTCAAACGGCCCCGATGGCACGCTTTGTTCAAACTGCTTGATGCCATTAATATATAACTCGGCCGTTGAGGGAAGACTTGCCTCTCCCAGAAAGGAAGGCAGGGGCGCAGTGGAAAAATAAGGCTGCAAGGCAAAGTTGCGGCTTAACTGAATGCCACCAATGCGGGTGGAGCGGCTCCAGGGCAAAGCAGCGGTAAAGGTATCACCCAGCCGTAAACTGATGGCACTGCCCGGCCATGAGGTTTCCCATTGGGTATCCAGCCTGACACCCCTGCTTTGCCAGCCGCTTTGCATGGACGAATAGTTTGAGCGCATAAGCGAGGTATTGCTTAATACCCCATAAGGATTAAAAAAACGCAACTCGGAAAAGGCACTTAAAGATTTATGTTTATCATTGGAGTGCCAGCCATATAAATCATAATTCAGCAGCAGGCCGGTACCCTTTGAAACCTCGATATCAGCAGAGGATTCATTTTTGAAAATAACCCGTTCCAGATCCAGTTCCGCAATAGGAATGGTTAATGTCAAGGCCTGCGTGCTTTGATGATAATCCTGCTTCAGCCCGGGGATATCATTTAGTGCGATTAAAGCCTGATTGGTATCAAAGCCCCGAAACCCCATACCCTCTAAAACAGCCGGGCTGGCATACAGCCGTTTTTCTTTGACAGTGAAAGCAACCAGATCGGCCAAGCGGTTGCCATTTAGCGTAACGGCAAGATAAACGGTACTTAGCTCGGGCTGGGCCTCAAGCGCAGACTGCAGCTCACCCAGGCTGATGGGGGGCGGAATGATTTGTGCCTGCAAGACGCGTTGAGATAAACCGGCCAGCGTCAGGCAGCCAAAAAAAACAATCAGGGCTGACTGTCTGGCACGGCAAGACTGACGCCTTCGGACTGCCCATCCAGGGATACGGCTATGAATACACAAAGCCCAACTAGAAAGTCACGGTGGCAGTGACGGTATCCTTGTAGTCACCTACGGTATGGTTGGTACTGGGCACCAGACCATATATGACATGCGCTTGTTGAGCTCCTGTCCCGGTACTTTTTAATGTATTGGTATCGATGGTATTGCCCCAGACAAGGGTATTGCCTGAATCTTTGAATAAATTATAAGGAACGTAATCACTTTCATTGTTTACTGGGCTTGTGGATACACCCTTCATCCGGCGTGTGGAGACATCGCCAGGGGTGGATGGATTCGTTCCTGCATCTAGCCCAATATCATAGACAGCGCCATTGGTACAAGTTACTTTTAAATCGGTAGTGCCAATGACATCTGTCTGGAAAGAATCTTTAGAACCAAAAGCAAGCTCAGCTATGCCGTTAGTACCCGAACTAATATCACATGAAGCCGTTATGGTAATCGTGACATCAAAATCGGCTGTGACTGTTTGCGCCTGGGCCGACGGTGCAGCAAAACCCAAAACCACACACAAACCGCTTAGCAAAAATCTGTTTTTAATACTCATTGCACACTCCCTGATAAAAATCCTGTTTTATTCATGTTAATGAGATAGCGGCCAATAAATCAGACCTTTTCTGTTATATATACTTACAACACTACAACAAATCACCCTGGAAGGACTTGATTAATATCGCCTGCTTCTTTGCTGTGACAATAAAACATCATTAAAAAAGGCGTTTGCCAGTGATATTGAAATAATCCCGCTGCATTCCCCCACCTGAACCTTACTGGTTAGGTGGTAGTAGTTCATATCATATGCCAACAGCAGGCAGCGTTACACTAACGGCTCAAACCACTGATGGGAATTTGCTGTTTCTGCCCATTAACCGTGGCTTCAAGCGTACCGCACGCAGCAAATAACTGGGCCTTGGGCGATACGACCCACTGCATCTTATTATTACCCAACACATAGCCCACCAAACCATTGTTTAAAGACACGGCCTTGCCTTTGGCCGGGGTGAAGCTGAGCGCACTTAACTGGGCACGGGTATTGCCACTATTACTCACGGTAAGCATGGCCTCTTTATTGGCCCCGCTACTTACCCGCCAGTTTAATTTCGCCTCTTGTACAGGCTGAATACCCTGGATGAAAACCGGCACCGAATAACGCAACACAAAATTAACCCCTTTACGGGTTTCACTGTCAAGCGGTAACTCGTCTACCACAATACGGTAGGCCTGTTCGTGCTGATTTTGCACTTGCCCGGTTCGTACCAGCCGAACAAACTGTTTCTGTCCGGCCTCAATTTGAATAAGTGGCGGACTGGCTACAAAATTTTTTGTTGTTTGCAAGACATCTTTATGATTTTGCTGGGTCCATTCAAAAACCCTGACTTGTGCATGCAGAAGATTGTTGCCCGTATTACTTAACCATAAGCCATCTGAGGGTTGTGATTGTTTAATATCAAGCAGGATAGGTGTAACCTGCAAGCCTGCCGCCATCACTGGCATGGCCATACTGGTCATAATAAAAAAAACAAATGTTTTAAACGCTTTTGTGCCCGGCATAAATGACCCCGTTGTTTACACTGAATTACGAAACTTGACATCCTCCCCTCCCTCTCGCTAATGCTCGGCCCCAAGGGGCCAAGGAAGGGGATTCCTATCGTGTTTAGCCCACAGGGGCTAACTCACCTCGGTGGGTTCCTGCTGCTGGCGACCTTGCTGCATCGCTCACTTCACAGGCGAACCGGGCATGTCCCGCCCTTAAAACATTGATCGCACCGACCACATCGGCATTGTCTTTAAAACCGCACTCAACGCAATGAAATTGGGCTTGTGTCTGGCGATTGTCTTTCGATACATGCCCACAAGCCGGGCAAGTCTGGCTGGTATGATGCGGTGGTACCGCAATGAGCCAACCACCATTCCATGCGGTTTTATATTCAAGCTGACGCCTGAATTCTCCCCAGCCTTGCTCCAGAATGGAACGGTTCAGGCCCGATTTGGCCTTTACGTTGTGACCGGGCTGTTCACTGGTGCCGGACGCTGATCTGGACATATTCCGTACCTGCAAATCTTCAATCACGATCATGGCGTGGTTTTGGCTGATCTGGCTTGAAGCCTTATGCAGAAAGTCCTTGCGGGCGTTGGCAATACCGGTATGTAGTTTCTGGACTTTGGCCCTGGCCTTTTTCCAATTGTTGCTGAATTTCACTTTACGGCTCATGGCCCGTTGATAGCGGGCCAATCGTACCTGATGTTGTTTGAAACGGTTAAGCGGTGCAATATAACTGCCATCGCTCAAGGTGGCAAAACGGGCGATACCCATATCTATGCCAATGGCGGTGGTTGCTTTAGGCAGGGGCTGGTCTACTTCCCGCTCGGTCTGGATGCTGGCAAACCATTTACCTGCTGACTGGCTGACGGTGATATTTTTGACCTGACCCTGAACGTTCCGGCTGTTGCGATAGCGTATCCAACCCAATTTGGGCAAAAATACCCGGCTATTGCCTTGCTCCAGCTGAATACCTTGCGGATAGCGGAAGCTATCTGACCGGCCTTTTTTCTTGAAACGGGGAAAATCAGCCCGCTTTTCAAAGAAGTTTTTGTAGGCCCGTTCCAGATCTTTCAATGCCTGTTGCAAAGCCTGGCTGGGGGTGTGATTCAACCAATGGGTTTCTGCTTGTTTTTTCCATTCGGTGAGTATCTTGCACAACCCGGCATAACCCAGTTTCTTTTCCCCTGCCTTGTACCGTTCCTGCTGCAAGTGCAATGCCTGGTTATACACATACCGACAGGAACCGGCAAAGCTGCGCATGGCGCGCTGCTGTTGGCCATTGGGCATCAGTTCGAATCGGTAGGCTTGGAGGCGTTGCATGGGTTTAGTATAGTTGAAACAGAAAA
>JAAYHN010000306.1 GCA_012735395.1 Alcaligenaceae bacterium
CCACCGGGTTGGTGAATGACTATTGCCTGTGCCATGTGTTTTTGTTTCCTGTGTGTGTTTGTATTTCCATGTTGGAGCGTGGGAACGGGAGAAAACCAAACTACCCCCAAAATGGAATATAACGTCGCGCTTTCATGCCTGCAGTTGGGTCATAAATTTTAATTAACTGCGAATCCAGGGTGTCGTTTATTACACGCGTTACCATTGATTTGTTTTTAGCTTCTATATTAAAACGTTCTCGCAAACTGGGGTTATTCATGGGCTCACGGTTCACGTACTTTAAGCAACAATGCAAATAACAGGCTCGAACCCGCTCTTCTTTATCCATATCCATGAAGCTTTTGTAACTGAACAGAATACATCGGGTGTGTTGCTCGGTTACTTCAAATACAGGGGCGGGTAATTGGTAAAGCTCGGTCTGAAAAACAACCTTATCTATACCACTACCCCGTTCCTCACAAATGTTAATGCGTCGCATAAAAGAGGCAAGCGCTTCATTACGGCTACGCGGTGGAGAGTCCAGAAAACGTTTTGTATCTACCAAAGGCACCCCAGGGTTGGTTATTTCCATTCGGGATGCAAACACTTCAATCATGGGGCCTGTACCCGTAATAGAAAAATCCTGGTGGATAATGGCATTCGCAACAAGCTCACGAATGGCAAGCACAGGATACGCAGGTACTTCTTTGCGCAACGCTTTAGCAATTTCTTCATTGGCGGGTAGTATGTTCTTCAGATAATCAATCAGCCATTCAAACTCTATCGCATAACCTTTGTTTCCTTCTATTTCCCTAATGGTTTCAATCCTGCTATTACCCTTATAAAGTATTAGCCTGACCGCCTTACGAGCCAGATGCTGAAAAGCCTGTAGTTGACGGGCAAAAAGTATTGCCCCCAAGTTGGTGATGTTCCAATGCCCCCCTGCCGCTGGCTCAAGCAAACGGTCTGAAACAAGGGCATCCAGAATACCTGAGCGATTATCTGGCAATGGCAACCCTGTCAAATCAAAATAAGCCGGATATTCCAATAACTGAAGTACTTTATCTGCGGTGAGATTGGTGGCCGCCAATTGTTGTTCAAAGGGGATGCTGTCAAATATCCGCCATAACTCGCGTTCTTTTTGTGGAAAGTCTTTCAGTTTTTTCTTGTATGAACCACTACGAATGAACTCTACGCCATCAAACTGTATTGGCTGGTGACTTGCAGGCTGGATTTCAAGAATAACAACAGGAATATTATCTTCTGGACCAGCCAAAAAATCATAAAAATGAAAATAGGTTTTGGGAGACAGTTTTTGCAGCAGCCAGTTTTCTATTTCCTGTTGTTTATATTTTTGCTGTGCCGGTTTAAAATTAGTACCAACTATTTCGTGGGTAAGGTCATCTACACCATAAACCAGATAGGCTGCCTGCTTTCCCAACAATGCTGCAGAGTTCGCAAGGGCTGATATATATTCACCCAGTTTTTCAATATCAGCATTACGCTTGAATTCAACCCATTCTGTTTCGGCTGGTAATTTGCACAGTTCTTTTAACAACGAATGTAACTGTTCCAGTGTCATATCAACCGGCATGTTTAACCCCTTATCACTCTGATTTAATCAGCATTTTTCTGTTAACAGTGTATATATCATACTCCGTATGAAAAAAAGCGCTTGTGCTTACCTGAATGCTCAAAACATGTTTTTTAATGGATTTTATGGACATTGTTTTATCAATACGTTGATCCAATGATTAAATAGAAACATGTCATTAAGTGATGGCAGCATGTTTCCAGTCAACCACCAGTCAACCAAATTATTTTCATGAAAATCATATACTTATGATTAAAAACGATGCTTTAACAAAGATTTTTTAACGTTCCAGTCAACCAACGGTCAACCAAATTTGAAAATATGCATTTCCATGTTGGAATATGGGAACGGGCTGGTATGGTGATACCCGATGATAACCGGCGAATTTGGTAGTAGACAAATTTGGCGTTTTGTGTGGTGAATTAAAGAGCTTCTATTGTATTGTTGCTGGTTTGTACTGGATAAATCTAAATTTACCGAATTTAGATTTATCCAACCATATTGAATAAACTACAAAATGTAGCTCCAATGAAACTGGAATGGGATGCTGATAAAGCAGCACAAAACTTAATAAAACATGGTGTGGCATTTGAAGATGCTGCACTTGTTTTTCATGACATTGAACGGCTGGAGGTCTACGACAGACGTGCTAACTACGAGGAGGACAGATGGGTCACTATTGGGTTTGTGTATTCAGTTGTCTTATATGTGGTTTATACCATCAGGCGTCAATCACCCCGCCCTGAAGGGCGAGGCTTGTGGAGTTAACACTTCACAGGCCTGAGATTGTCCAGACCGAGCGCCTTGGCGCTACGTTGTGTGTTCAATGCCATTTTGAAGATCATGCTGATGTCGTCGGTGCGATTAATATTTTAAGGGCGGGACACGCCCGGTTCGCCTGTGAAGTGAGTGATGCAGTCAGGTCGCCAGCAACAGGAACCCACCGAGGTGAGTTGGCCCCTTGGGGCCGAGCGTTTGCGAGAGGGAGGGGAGGATGTCAACGTAATGCCAAGTTCATTCAAAAAGGCATTTTCCCAAGGTTTTTCTTTAGCAAGGCCTGAATTTTTGGGCGTGCCCCCGCAAGTTCAAACTCAAGTCCAGTACGGTAGATTTCTGGCAAATAAAGCCGTTTGTCTCCCAGAGACGGGTCAGTATCTTCATAAATAACGCCAAGCTCACGCAAAGCAACCAATTCTTTAGGTTGCAGCTTGACTGATAAGGCACTGAACGGTATTTGACGCTCTGGAATGTTCTCTTCACGCATTCTGTTATACCAGTCACGAAGCGGTTTAATTTCCAATGTTGCTTCTTTGACCTTTTCTTTAC
>JAAYHN010000030.1 GCA_012735395.1 Alcaligenaceae bacterium
CCGCCACAAAGACCTTTCAATTGATGACATCCAGCTTGGTCTGGTAGAGCTCAAGGCCACCCCTCATAAGGCAATGCCAGCCGCAAAAGCAATTGAGCCCGAAGACACCGACTTACCGCCACTTGATGACGAAAGCGACACCATTGTGTTACGTACCCGTCGCAGCGACCTGCGCCCGCGTACCCCCCGTCAACGGAACTATATAAATAATATCCTGCATAATGATATTACCTTTGGTACCGGCCCGGCCGGTACCGGCAAAACCTGGCTGGCCGTGGCCTGTGCGATTGATGCCCTGGAACGGGAAAACGTGCAGCGTATTATTTTAACCCGCCCCGCCGTCGAGGCCGGTGAGCGCCTTGGTTTCCTGCCAGGCGACCTTGCCCAGAAAGTAGACCCGTACCTGCGCCCCCTTTATGATGCCCTGTACGATTTAATGGGCTTTGAAAAAGTACAGCGCCTGTTCGAAAAACAAACCATCGAAATCGCCCCGCTGGCCTATATGCGCGGACGCACCCTGAACCATGCTTTTGTGATTCTGGACGAAGCCCAGAATACCACACCGGAACAAATGAAAATGTTCCTGACCCGCATCGGTTTTGGCAGCAAGGCCATTATTACCGGAGACCCCAGCCAGGTTGACCTGCCCAAAGGGCAGAAAAGCGGCCTGGCACACTCCCTGCAGGTTTTGCAGGCCGTGGAAGGCATTGCATTTTCTTACTTCAGCAGTAAAGATGTGGTCAGGCACCCGCTGGTGGCCCGTATTATTGATGCCTACGAGGCCTCTGAAGCAGAGGTTCCGGCCCCATCCCCTTCCCCTTACAGGCGTTAAGTTCCATGAGTGCAATTCCCACCCTTCATTTTTCAGTGCAATATGGTGTCGAGGCACCGGAATTGTCACGCCAGCAATTGCGCAGCTGGGCCATGCGGGCAGTGCTGGCCGCCCATGCCGACTACCCCGATGAGTTCACCCATGCCGAACTCACGCTGCGCCTGGTGGATACCGAAGAAGGCAAAACCCTGAATGCCGGTTATCGCCATAAAGACTATGCCACCAATGTACTGACTTTCGAATATGGCGTTGACCCGGAAGGTACGGCACGGGGTGACATCATTCTTTGCCTTGATGTATTAAAAAAAGAAGCCGCAGAACAACACAAAACCTTAAAGAACCATGCGGCACACCTGGTCATTCACGGCACCCTCCACGCACTTGGCTATGACCACATAGAAAATGATGAAGCCGAACATATGGAATCACTGGAAATTGCCATTCTTGCCAAATTAGGTATAGAAAACCCTTATATTTAGGTATTTTCCATGATTAAACAAGATTTTCATCAAAATTAATTGATTTTGAGGTATTCTTTATTTTCCATTAACTTGACGTCCAGAGATGTCCACAGACCCTTATCCCTCCAGCGAGGCTGACCCAGAGTCAAAGTCAGCCAAAAAAAACATAAGCCGCACATTATTGCAGCGCCTTAAAAGCCTTCTTGGCCAAAGCGAACCCGAAGACCGTGAAGACATTCAGGAAATTCTTTCCACCGCACACGAAAAAGAAATTCTTGATGATGACTCTTACACCATGGTGTTGGGCTCCATTTCATTTGCAGAAAAAAGCGTCAGCGACATTATGGTGCCACGCTCCCGCATGGACATGCTTGATGCCTCACAAACACTGCAAGAACTCCTGCCCATGATTATTGACACAGCGCACTCGCGCTTTCCCGTCTATGAAAATGAACGGGACAATATCATCGGCATTCTGTTGGCCAAAGACTTGCTCCGGCTTTTCAGCGACCAGGACCTTGACTACCATAAGTTGATACGCCCGGCCTACTTTGTGCCCGAAACCAAAAAACTGAATCAGCTACTGGCCGATTTCAAGGAAACCCGCAACCATATCGCGATAGTGATTGATGAATACGGCAGCGTTACCGGCTTACTGACCATGGAAGACCTGCTTGAGCAGATTGTTGGCGACATCGAAGACGAATACGATGAAGACGCCGAACAAACCATTTTCCCCGAGTCCGATATCGCCTGGCGGGTAATGGCCATTACCGACATCAAAGACTTCAACCAAACCATCCACACCAATATATCCGATGAAGAATACGATACCATTGGTGGCTGGCTGGCCGCAGAACTGGATCATATCCCGCAGCGTGGCGATGTCTATGATTACGACAACCTGAGGTTCAGGGTTCTGCGTGCCGATGCCCGTCGCGCCCTGTGGTTGCACGTCAAACGTTTGCCAGCCCCTGGCGTTTCAGAAACCAACAACTAACTTATTTATGATGCACTGGCTTTTATTGCTTGCAGCGGGTGCCTTGCACGCACTCAGCTTTTCAGTCTCCCCCCTTTCCGGCATGGAGTCTCTCAATAAGCCAGATCATCACGCTGGCCGTACTTGCCTGGTATGTTTTCAGGGCCAGTACGGTTCGCAAAGCTGCGGGCTACACAGCCTTGTTCAGCATCAGTAATTTCTGCCTGGGTATTTACTGGCTGTTTATCAGCATGAATACCTACGGCTCACTGGCAGCACCACTGGCCGCCATTGCCGTTTTCCTGCTATCGGCCTATTTAAGCATTTACCCTGTTCTGGCAGCCAGCCTTACCCGCTATCTTGCCCGGGGAGCGCTTTACCGCAATGCTGTTATATGGGCGGCCTGCTGGGCCCTGGCAGAATGGTTGCGCAGCTTTGTTTTTACCGGTTTCCCCTGGAACAGCACGGGTTACGCCCATAATGACAGCCCGCTCTCGGCCTGGGCCCCCATACTGGGCAATTATGGCGTCGGCTTTATGGCCGCACTGGTATCAGCCTTGCTGGCACTGGCCTTTGCATCACAGCAAAAAAACACTCACAAAAACACCTTAACCGGCCTGACCGCCATTGCCGGTATTTTTATTGTCAGTTTCGGCTTAAAACAAATTACATGGCACCAGCCTCATGGAAACCCCATTTCCATCCGGCTGATTCAGGGCAATATCGCACAAAACCTCAAATTCAACCCGGCCACCATGATGCAAAGCATGCAAGAAAACCTTGAGCTTGCCCTGTTAAGCCCGGCCAACCCCGAAACACCCCCTGAAGTCATGATTTTCCCGGAAA
The DNA here is from genome assembly GCA_012735395.1 of Alcaligenaceae bacterium. GTDB lineage: Bacteria > Pseudomonadota > Gammaproteobacteria > Burkholderiales > Burkholderiaceae_B > Advenella. Next base: position 3,119 of record JAAYHN010000030.1, read on the forward strand.
CGGTTATCCCAACCTTCCAAAACCGGATGAGCCCGCAATTCTGGCAGGATGTCATCCATTTGGCGGCCCAAACCCAAAGCGTTTTTTTCATGGGTGCCCCCGTACATCGCCAGGATAACCATAAAGACCGTGTCACCAACAGTGTCATTGCCATTGATGGCAACACTTCTGAAGAAGCCATTTTCTCCGGCCAGGGCCTGGCCATTTACGACAAACAGCATCTGGTTCCTTTTGGTGAATTTATTCCCTATGGCTTTCGCTGGTTTGTTCATGCCATTGGCATACCCCTTGGCGATTTTGACCGGGGTTCTTCAAGCCAAGCCAACTTCATTGTGAATGAGCAGGTTTTTGCACCCAATATCTGTTATGAAGACGTTTTTGGTGAAGAACTGTTACCCGCCCTGTTCCCGCGCCCCGATGGCTCGCCTGGTGCCAGCATCCTGTTTAATGTCAGCAACCTGGCCTGGTTTGGCAATACCTTTGCCTTGGGGCAACACCTGCAAATTGCCCGCATGCGTGCCATGGAAACGGCCCGCCCCATGGTAAGGGCCACCAATACCGGCACAACCGCTGCGATTGATGCCAATGGCAAGCTGATTGCCGCCCTGCCCACGAACATTCCGGGCGTACTGGATGTTCTGGTTCAGGGCACCCAAGGTTATACCTTGTACGCCCGTACCGGTAACCTGTTAATTTTGTTGCTGTCATTTTTATGTATTGCCCTGGGCTTCTTTTTCAAAAAGAAAACCAACAAAATTTAATTATATTGGCAAAAAAACATCACTTTTAATGTTCTGTTGTTTAAATATCCACTTTTTAATGAAACAAGCATAAAAAGTGTTGCCCAAAATTGAAATTACGTGCATAATTTCAATTCTTCGCTAGTCACTCAATTGGGGGTATAGCTCAGCTGGGAGAGCGCTTGCATGGCATGCAAGAGGTCAGCGGTTCGATCCCGCTTATCTCCACCACTTCGTTTACAGGAAGTGTCTATCGAAGAAAGTTGTAGTAAATGCTGTTAAAGTCCTGTCCCCTTCGTCTAGAGGCCTAGGACACCACCCTTTCACGGTGGGTACAGGGGTTCGAATCCCCTAGGGGACGCCAAATTTATTGTTTGGTCTTTTTCAGTAAACCGCTGCGGAGCGGTAGTTCAGTTGGTTAGAATACCGGCCTGTCACGCCGGGGGTCGCGGGTTCGAGTCCCGTCCGCTCCGCCAAAATTCAAAAAGCCTTGTAAGTCAAATGCTTACAAGGCTTTTGTCTTTCTGGGCTGGTAGCAAATTTGGTAGCAATATGCTGAATTTGCCCGTCTATCGCAGGGGTCATACCTACTACCTGCATACCCGTATTGCAGGGCGTCAGTTCAAGAGGTCGCTACGCACAAGCGACACGCTCACGGCTATGATTAGGGCAACCAAGTTGCTGGAGGCTGTGGCCGTGTCTTTCGACCTGTCAAAAATTAGAAAATACGAACTTGACCTATCCAACGGCATTGTCCGTGCCGACGGTCCAGAAGATCACGGCAGGCTTATGGATGCCCTGGATATGCTTCTAAAAGTGAAACAGGCCACAAGGTCTGCCCCACCTGCTCCTGCCCCCCAGTCCCCACAGGGGGAGCCTGTAGAGAGTTTGGGCATACGCCCTGCTACGCAACACGGGTTGACCCTGCTGGAGCTACTCGACAAGTACCTGCTCTTGAAACAGGTCAAGCCTGCCACCGTCACGGCTTTGCGAAACACCTGCAAGGAGTTCACAACCTTTTTTCAAAGCAAGTGCTATATAGCCGATATTCTGGTTAGCGACATTACCCGTTATCAGGAATTTATGGCTGGCAAGGGCAATGTACCCCGCACCATTGACGGCAAAGTCGGCTATATCAAAACCCTGCTTAATTTCGCTATCAAGCAAGGTTATCTGACAGGAAAAAACCCGGCTGAAAATATGTCACTGCTGACGAAACAGCAGAAATTGACTGGGGGCTATGCCATATTTGAACTGGACGAAATCAAAGCGATTTTTGACAGTGAATATTTTCGCAAGCAGAAAGAAATCGACCCTGATTATTATTATGTCCTGTTGCTGGGTCTGGCAACGGGGTGCCGTGTCAATGAAATAACCTCCCTGCAATTCGACCAGTTCAAGGTTTCACCTAAAAGCACCAATTATATCGTTTTACGTGACGCCAAGACCCACGCAGGAAAGAGGGAAATTCCTTTGCCCGCTGAAATCTTCACCGACGATTTCAAGGCGTTTATCAAGCAGAAGAAAGAGAAAAACGACAGCCCCAATCTATTCAAATATGCACCTCGCGAGGGCAAGGGTGCAGGCAATGCCGTGGGCAAGAAGTTTTCACGACATATGGAAGAGGTAAAGGTAAGCCGCGAAAAACTAGTTTTCCATTCCCTGCGCAAGTTCCTGAACGATCATTTTATGAAAAACGGCGTTGAGTTTGAACCCCGTTGCCAGTTCTTCGGGCATGCCGTGGAAAATGTCAATGTGGCGACCTATTCCAATATTTACAATGTGGACGACTTGGCCGAAATAACCAACAGTCTGCAAACCGGCCTGCTGGTAGATACCAAAATTATTGGCAGAGGTACCAAACCTTGCTGATTATGCCGACGGCTTAATTAGTAAGGCACAGGCAACGCCTGTTAAATCTTTGGTTTCGGTTTCGCCCCTGCTTCTTTGGCACGGTTGAGGGCTTCAATAGCCCTGTTTACCTTTACCCTTGCCATAACGGCTTGAGGGCTATTCAAGCCGTGTAGCAGTTCCACCCTTCGCAGATTGCTTAATGCTTGGTTCAAGGCCATTTCTGCCCCTGCCACGCTATCAGTATAAACGGGTTCACTCAAAGAGTGAGCAGGTTTATATTTTTCACCCTGTGGTGCTTTTTCAACGGGTTGGGTATTTTCTGGTTTTGGTTCTGGCTTTGGTGCTGGTTGGCATTTTTTTATTTGACGCCTGAGTTCCCGATTTATGGAAATGGTTCGACGGCGATCTTCTCTTGCTTCCTGCAATTGGTTTTGTAGTTTGCCGACCTCTTTTGTTAGCGCTTCAATCTTCTGCTTTTGCTCGTTTATTTTGCCAGCTTTGAAAAAATTCTGTACCTTGTTTGAAAAACGATTGCTATCTGCAAGCGCCTGACTTTTTCCGACTTCCTGCCCCTTTCTGTAGCCTTTCCTATACCCTCGCCCCTCCGCCTTCTTCAATCGGTGCTCTGATAGGGTTTGGTGGCGTTTATCGCTGGGTTTACCTCTGCTAAGGCCCAGGGGCTCACACATACGCCCCAGCCTGTCCTGCCATACCCTGGCCCTGCCTGGTGTGAAGTATTTTTTAGCTGTCAGGCTGGTTCCCACTATGGGGGTGACGACGATATGAAAGTGAGGCGTTTTTTCGTCCAAGTGTAAAACGCAGTTTATAAGATTGTCGCCAAATTCAACCCTGCAAAACTCTTTCACCTGCTCCGTAAACTGATTTAGTTTTTCTTGGTTCAAGGTCTGAAAAACGTGCCTGACTTTTTCGTGATACTTGGGGTCATTGGTCGGCGTCAGGCTGTCCCATTGCTCGCGTGTAATGTTGAGTTTATCGAAATCATAGAAATATTCAGGACTGGCTGAAATAACGAACTCTAAAACTCTGCTGGCGTCCTCCCTTACTTTACGTGGCACCTTCTCCGTTATTCGTTCGTTTACAGCCTTTATTGTATCAACCCTGCCAAGTATCAACCTATTAAGACGAGTACGTGAGTAATCGACATTGCTTTCCTGCTTGGTCTGGCTGGCTCGCATATTGTGATTATGCATTGCCGTTTCTGCAGACTGCTTAATCTTTCCACACCTCAAACTGACATATAGACCTTTCCCCATAATTCCACCTTGTTATTATTGTTATGGTGGCAACACCTTGAGCCTTTGGCTCACCCGAAGGGCGAACACCTTTTTTCTAAAAAGGTATAGTGAGTGTATACCGATTGCATTTTTCTACTATTTTATGGTAGCAGATTTTTTTCTGAAATCAAGAGAATGGATTTATTATCGTGCCGTCTTTTTTATTCACTCCGTTCATTCCTAACGGATCATCTATTTTTTGGGATACTAATCTATCTATTTCTCTATAGAAGAAGGTACATATTCTGTAACAATTAAGAAATTGGGGTACCGTGTTTCACACGGTCCCTGCAAAGTTTTACCCTACCCATTGAAAACAATGAGTTGGGACTTTGCAGGGACGCTTATGTTGGTTGTTGTTCCACATAGCCCCAGATAGATATAAAGCCACTTTATCTATTTCGGAGGTTCGTATCGTGTGCTGATACAGTAGCAGGGTCCTCCTGATTGCCTTCCTTGTGGCTTTGCTACTATTCCATTCTAGCCACTTTACCCACATAGATATTTCGTCAATCGGTTTAAGGTCATTAAGACAGTCGCTGTTAATTGTTTTAGTTCGTCGCTGTGTTGTGGGTTGCAACCTTGCTATATTCCTGCCTCATTACCGTCAAGATAATAATTTTATCTTGGTAGTCATTTTTGTTTTTACGGGCCTTCTACATTAAGACAGTCAATATACATTGCTTGGCATACGGGAACCGGGAAAGAGTTTATATCTTCGACGCATACCGTATGCGTAAATATCAATCTACAAAATTAATTCTATTTGTCAAGGGCGAAAAAAATACCAGCACTGGGCTGGTATTCTTAAATGTGTTGGCTGCTCTTAATATTTCTCGCACTCGGCCTTGGCCATAGCGCTTGTTACCTCCAGATCGTCCAACATTTGCTCACATTCCTTCCTCGCCTCACTCTTTCCGCAAGCGGATAAAATGAAAGCCGAAGCAACAACCACCAGAACCGTCTTCATCATGACCTACCTATTGTTAAAATAAAAGTTGTATTTTCAAATACCTAGGGATTATCGCGCTAAATGCTCACTACCTATTTTTAAGCTGAAAAACGATCTTTTCATAAATTTCACTGGCAACAGTGTCTCGAAGACCTCTTGTGATATTTATTTCCCGCCCGCGAACTCGTGCTTTTACCTCGCAAACTTTTCGCCTCACCTCGTGGTTTCCGATTTTTTGCTGCAACTGCGTGCCGTCGATATAAACCTCGTCGATACTTGAAAAAGGCAGCTCCTGTTTGAGAAATCTAATCCCCTGACCTTTTACGATTACGATTTTTTCTTTACGCTGCGTTAAAAGATGTGTGACAAGAATTACGGCGATAAAGCCCAATACCAAACCAAATCCAATGACCGCATTGTCTCCGAGCCCGCTGACTACAGCCGCGCCGGACCCAACAGTACAAGAGACCACAAACAAGGGAATAGTCAACGCCACTGAAAGTTTGGTTCCCTGCACATTTTCAGAGCTATAAGACAACTCAATATTTCCCTCAGAGTCGACGACAGTCTTAACGAGCTCTTTGCCCTTCAGTCTTTCTTCCATTTGCCTACCCACCCCACGAATTGAAAGCAATCTTTTCCAAGCATTACTTATTGTCAACTAAATAGGTGTATTTAAACTCATAACGTCCTTCATGTCAACAGGTGGATAGACAACCATTTCAGTCGTCTGGAGGGTTGTATCAATGTTGACGACAAGGAGCTTGCCCGGTTCGTGGGTAAGGCGATAGCAAGCCGTAGGGTTCAGGCGGGGCTGACACAGGAAGAGGTGGCCGAAGTGCTGAGCATAGGCAATGAAGCCGTATCCAGAATGGAACGGGGCACCGTTATGCCCACCGTTGGCAGGCTGGTGGCGCTGGCTGAAATTTTCGGCTGTGGTGTGGGGGATTTGCTACGGGAAGCCAGCCCCACGGCTGACGACCAGGGGCAGCGAGTGTCCGACCTGCTTTCCAGACTCTCGGTTCAGGATCGAACGTTTGCCCTGTCAGCACTGGAACAACTCTGCACCCACCTGCAAGGCCGAACCCGTAGCACATAGCCAAAACTACGCGCTATTATGCAGTTGCTACCACCGGTATCGAGTTTGGTAGCAGAATTTTTGATTAACAGGCTACTAACCAGTTGAAATATTTGGTGATTTTTTGCAGAGGGTGCTAATTTCACACAGTCCCGTCCGCTCCGCCAAAAACAAAAAGCCTTGATTTATATAATCAAGGCTTTTTTCATTTCTAGCGTATTCAATTCCCATATCAAATAACACCCTATTTCTGCAACAGCATAATTAATTAAACACAAACAGGAAAATTGAAAATTGTTCCCGACCTGCATTTAATTTATACTCAGGTACGCCCAACGATTCAATCTTAATTTAATTAACCAATCAAAAAGCAGAATGAAAAACCCATTCCTTAAACTGGCTCTCGCACTCACACTCAGCGCTACCTCATCAAGCGTCCTGGCCCATGTCAGCTTTGTCAGCCCCAGCGGTTTACAGGCCAATAAATCATTTAAAGCGGTTTTTTCCATCAGTCATGGCTGCGAAGGCGAACCTACCCGCTCCATTACATTAACCGTCCCCGAGGGCGTTATTGCCGTCAAGCCACGCCCCGATTCCCGCTGGAAAATATCCCGCAGCAACGGTGATTATGCCCAGTCCTATCAGCGCTATGGCAAAGAAGTCAAAAGCGGCGTAAAAACCCTGACCTGGGAAGGCAAGCTTGAAGACGACGAATATGATGAATTCACCTTTCACGCCTATTTGACATCAGATTTCAAGGGGGGAGACAAAGTGTATTTCCCGGTCGTGCAAACCTGCGCCAACAACAGCCAGCTGAACTGGACCGATACCTCGGGCAAGGACATTCACGGCCATGGCGATGTCAATTCCGCGCCTTATTTGCCGGTACTTGAAAACCATCAACAAGAACACAGCCATAAAGCGCATAAACACTAATAAGTAATATAAGCCCTATTACTTTTAAAGTTTGAGATAATAATTTTGTATTTTACCGGTGACGACCGGAAAGAGATGAGCGTTCCCACAC
>JAAYHN010000307.1 GCA_012735395.1 Alcaligenaceae bacterium
AACGGGAGAAATAGCCTTTTTCCGCACCGCCGTACTGCTTGGGCAAAGTAAGCCCCAACCAGCCTTTGGCGGCCAGTTTTTTACTGAACCCGGCATCAAAACCCATCCAGGAACGGGCCCGTGCATAGGCATCCATTTCCTGCGTGGCTTCTTTAATAAAAGCCCGCAGTTCACGTCGAAATTGGTTTTCTTCTTGTGGAAGATAAGCCAGATCAAGAACATCAAGCATAATTAACAACCTGTTTGATTCAATCTTAAAATTATTATTGACTGGGTTTCCAGTTAACGCCCTGACAGCATACGGGTGACGTCATACGTGATCACAATCACGTCATCCTGGTTTTTGATATCCACCCGTGTTGAGACCACTGCACGGTTTTGTTTAGATGTTGGCCGAACCTGGGTAACTTCCACTTCAGCCCAAACGGTATCACCGGCCACTACTGGCGCCAGCATTTTTTTATGCACCTCCAGCAAGGCCAAGCCGGTACCCTGCACCATGGTTTGCATCAACAAGCCCTCGATAAAGCTGTAGGTCAATGCCCCTGGCACCGGCCGCCCCTAGCTCGCACCGGCATTAAAGGTTTTATCAATGAAAATGGTTTCCAGCATGCCGGTGGCACTAATGAAATTGACAATATCGGTTTCGGTAATCGTGCGTTTGAACGTTTTGAATTTCTGCCCTACTGCCAGGTCTTGCCAGTAAAAACCTTCACCCAATAATTTTGCTTCCTGCGTCATTTTTATGCTCCTGTCTATATTGCATCAGTTATTTATTATCTGATAAATTGCTGTTTATAAAATTGCTGTATTTCTTCCGGTGTATACCCAAGGGATACTAAAACGTCTGTGGTATGTTCCCCAAGCCTGGGAGGCATTTTCACGGGAACCGTCGAATTAGCCATTGCAACTGGATTACGCACAAAACGATAATTCCCGCCCCTATCTTCAATATCAACAAATAGCCCTACATCCTGCAAATGGGGGTCTTGTTCCAGCTCATTGATCGTATTAATACGCGAGGCCGGGATTTCATGCTTTTCACAAAAACCAAGCCAATAACTTGTTGTTTGCGCAGCCACAATTTTGCCTGTTATTTCATAAAGCTGATTGATATGCCTGGTTCGCTGGTTAATACTTTTAAAACGTTCATCAACAAGCAGCTCTGCAAAACCGGTATGTTGAAAAAAATTACGCCAGTGTGAGTCGGTATATGGCATCATGCACAAATAACCGTCAAGCGTTTTATATGGTTTACGCCATTCAGAAAGCACCCGGTCATAACCTGCATGCAAATCCTGATCTGCCAGGTGCCTGCCATAGAAATGCTCTACCAACATATAGGACGTCATCGCCTCAAACATGGGGACTTCAAGCTGTTGCCCCAACCCGGTACGCTCCCGCTGAAACAATGCGGCAAGCATGGCATGTGCCGCTATCAACCCGCAGGTTTTATCAGCCGCTATCACCGGAAAATACCGGGGTGTTCCTGATTGCTTGCTTATTAAATCAGGTACCCCGCTTAAACCTTGTATGATGTCATCGTAAGCGGGCTTGCCGGCATAACGCCCTGCACTTCCAAAGCCGTAAAGCCCCGCATAAATAAGTTTTGGATTACGCTCACATAAAGTTTCAGGATCAAGCCCCAGTTTCTTCATTTTTTGGGGACGTATGCTATGCATAAAAACATCTGCCTGGTCTACCAAACGCAGCAGCACTTCCCTTGCCTGATCCTGTTTCAAATCAAGCGCAATACTTTTCTTATTCCGGTTAACACCCAAAAAAATGGCAGACATACCCTCTTCCCCGGCAGGCCCTGTATAACGTGTTGAATCGCCTGTTAACGATTCAACCTTAATAATTTCCGCACCATAGTCAGCCAGAATTTGTGAGGCGTAAGGCCCAAATACAATAGAGGTCAGATCAAGAACCTTAATCCCATGCAAAGCAGATATAGCGGAATTAATACTCATTTTTTGTCTCTTCATTTTTTTATTTACTTGAGACCCAGAATAATCGCATTTACAATACCCGTCTAATATTAATTAATAATCAAATAATACAAAATAAGTATCGCCATAATAAAACAGGATTTTCCGCACTAACTGCTAAAATACCTTTTTTTAAAAAACCCAAGAGACTCCTTTTACAACGCTATGACCGAATTGATCCTGACTTACGCTTTTGCCGTACTCATTGCCTGCTTTCTGATTTCTTCCTTTTCTGGCCTGTACCTGCTCTTCGTTTCATTGAAACCAACCAATGAACTGCTGAAACATCCCTATCTTTCCATGCAACCCTTCAACCGCTTTTCGGTTTCCGTGCGCTCTTCAATATTGCTGGATTATTTTTTCAGGCTTTTCTTTCCAAATACCCAGTTCTGGCTCATTGGGCATGCCAACCGGATTCTGCCGCATGTTATTCCCTCCCAGGTTCCCGTTAAAATAAAATGGCCTTTACTGGGCTTATGGGGCTGCTGTTTTATTGGCATTCTGGCCATGATTGTGATCTGGGTCATCTTGCTTACCCGCTAACACAATATCATTATTGGCAGTATGCTTACTCTGCTTCTGCCATAACATTCACGTTATCATGATTGCACACTTGAACTTCTGACACAGGCCTGCCATGACAATATCCATCCAGCACCACCCCGAAAAATCCTGTTTCCAGGCTATTATTGACGGCCACACATGTTTAATAGAATACGAACTGGAAGATAATGTCATGCATATCATGCACACGCTGGTGCCTCCAGAAGTAGGGGGCAGGGGAATTGCGGCGGAGCTCACCCGTTTTGCCCTGGACACCGCCAGTAACAATCACTGGAAAGTACATCCGGTATGCACCTATACCGTTGCCTATCTGAAGCGGCATCCTGAATATACCAATATTGCCTGAATGAACTACCGCCACCTAACACAAATTCAGGGGGTGGCTCCCGGCTTCTTTGACAAAACTTCAAAACCGGCATTGGCAGCAATAAAAAAAAGCGATCGTTAACTGATCGCTTTTTAAACTTAAACAGCCTGAAATTTAGTTTTTCACTTCAATATTCATGCTTTGCAGAACCTGGGGCAAATTGGCAAGCCCCTGCCCCGTTGTTAATTGCAGCAAAGTCATTATTTGCAAGGCGGGTGTCGGGTTCATTGCAATTGAAAGCCCGCTTTTCTGGCTGGTTACATATTTGTAAATCGCATCACACGACGCTTCTGCCTTTGTTTCCCCGAATAAAACAACGCCCTGTTGCACGCAGGTCTGTTTCTGCTGCTGCATTTTTGCCTCATAGGCCTTATCCTGCTCTACACTTGTTTTGGCACCGGGAGCACCGCCCTTTTCTTTGGCAATGATATGCTGCACAAGACCTTTGTCTTCCACGGTAATTGACAGGGAGTTAATACTCACGGCCGACAAAGGCTGCAATAATGCCATCCCGTTGTTGGCAAGCGCGGCTTTGTTTGCATTGATATGCTGAAGCAGCGCATTGATTTTATTGGCATCAATATTAATGCCGAAATTGGCCACACCCGGCTGGTCTATCCTGAATTGGTAACCGGAACGGTCGGTAACCAGATCAAGCTGTACTTTTACGGCACCATTAATATGAGGCAACCTGTCGTACCCCAACTCTGCCAGTTTTTGCATGGACAGCTGCCCAACCGGACTGTTGCCGGATTCATCTGCCAGCCCGACAAAAGAAATATCAATTTCCTTGTTATTCTCGCTATTGTCAAACTTGTTCAGAAAGACTTGCTGGAAAGTAATGAAACGGGCCGGATTCTGCTGATTGATCACTTTAACATTAGCCAAGGTAGCCGTACCGCCAACACTGGCATCCAGGCTTTCCCACGTAACGTAATCTTGCAGGTTATTTTCTGCGAGAAACGCTTTCAACTCTTCTTCCGCCTTCCCTTTAGCCAACTGATTGCCACCAAACCAGGCAACTCCCGCCCCGATTACCAGAACCCCGGCTACCGCAATGGCAAGTTTCTTTTTCGAAGACATATATTTCCCTTTGAACCTTTGAATTAAAAC
>JAAYHN010000308.1 GCA_012735395.1 Alcaligenaceae bacterium
AAGTCTACAATGTTGGCCTGTCCTTCTCCGACGTTATTGAAATGGACAAGGTGATGCTGAACATAATATGACTGAGGCGAGACATCTGCAGGTGCAGCCATTTGATTCGTACTCCACGATTTGGCAGCCCATAAGGCCGCATTACACTCTTTCCCAATGATTGTTAGCTGAGTTTATTAAACATCAACAACAAAACATAACCTTTTAATACCGCGATCAGGCCGCCCAGCAATGCTGGCCAGACCAGAAATGACCCGGATACTTTTACTATTAACGCAAGCAGGGCCAGCGTTCCTCCAAGCTTGAATGCTTCTCCCCAGAAGAACGTCAGTACACTTGCATTTTTACCACTATAAAGCTTTAACAGCATATGCACTACAAACAGTGCGCTTGGTATCAGGTAAGCCATGCCGCCCGCCACGGCAGACAATGCTGCCGGCACACCGGAAACAACCCAGCCTAGCAATACGACCAGCAAAAGCAAAACAAATTGCGCCAGCACGATATTTACCAGCCCGCGGGCGGATCGGGCGTTGATGCGGGCCCTATCCGCTTCACTTAATTTGAGCACAGCGTCTTTGGGCATCCCCTCACCTGAATACGCGTACTTATTATGTACTGTCATAACAAGATATCTTAATACGTCAAGCCACAGGAGTATAACTTATTTTTTACAGCTTACGCAAACCTGAAGCATGATTTAACTACATATTTTTAAAATTTGCCGGCCGTTTCTCAATAAAAGCCGCCATACCCTCTTTCTGGTCTTCTGTTGCAAATGTTGCATGAAATACACGTCTTTCATACTGTAACCCCTGTTCAAGGGTTGTTTCAAGTGCTGTATTTACACATTGTTTTGCCATCATAACCGTTGGCACCGACAAAGAAGCGATACCCTGTGCCACTTTTACAACTTCATCGAGGAAGTTCTCGAGTGGCAAGATACGGGACACCAAACCTGCCTTTTCCGCCTCTTGTGCATCCATCATGCGGCCGGTTAATACCATATCCATTGCTTTTGATTTGCCAATGGCACGGGTAAGCCGCTGCGTACCACCCAAACCGGGTATGGTACCCAGCTTGATTTCAGGCTGGCCGAATTTTGCATTGTCGGCGGCAATAATAAAATCACACATCATGGCCAGCTCGCAACCGCCCCCCAGGGCATAACCGGATACCGCCGCAACAACGGGCTTACGAATGGCATTTTTCATGGTTTCCCAATAGCCGCCAATATAATTGCTTTTATACACATCGGTATACGACCAGTCTTTCATGGCGGCGATATCCGCCCCTGCGGCAAAAGCCTTTTCATTGCCTGTTAACACAATGGCACCAATATTTTCATTGTTTTCCAGTGCCAGCAAGGCCTCGCTTAATGCCTGCATTACCTCATTGCTTAAGGCATTCAGTACTTTCGGACGATTCAGGGTTAATACACCAACCGCGCCCTCTATTCTTGTTAACACCAATTGTTCTGACATTTTACCCTCCTTGTAAATGCGTCTAAACCTGTTTTTACCTGAGGTATTGTATCCAGTTTGTTATAGTTACTTTGTCGGAATATATACAAACGCAAAAAATCCTAATGAATGAACTAACTTATACAATCACCCCCAATGACCTGGCCGGACATCATTTTCTGGTTGAACTGCAAATTGAACAGCCAAACCCGAAAGGCCAGCGCCTGTCCCTGCCCTCCTGGATTCCAGGCTCTTATTTAATACGGGACTTTGCCCGCAACATTGAAAGTATTGAGGCTTATGCCGCAAACAAGTCATTGCTTATTACAAAAACAGATAACAACACCTGGCAGCTGGAAGCCTGCACAGAACCCGTAACCATCCGTTATACCGTATATGCATGGGATTTATCCGTACGCAGCGCCCACCTTGATGAAACCCATGGTTTTTTCAATGGCACCAGTGTTTTCCTGCAAGTGCACGGCCACGAAGAAAAAACCTGCCTGCTTGACATCAAACCGCCCAAAAACATTAAAAACTGGAAGGTTTACACCAGCCTGCCCGAAGCCAAAGAGCACCGGAAAGCCGCTTCCCGCCATGGTTTCGGCATGTACCGGGCACCCAACTATGATGCCCTGATAGACCACCCGGTTGAAATGGGCACCCCCCAGGTTATTTCTTTTACCGTTTGCGGTGCGACACATGAAATGGTTTTTACCGGCCAGATTCCCAACTTGGACCTGAAACGCATTGCCGCCGATACCGCAAAAATCTGTGAATACCAGATCCGTTTTTTTGAGCCGGACACACAGCGCGCCCCGTTCCTTGATTCTTCCGACCGCTATGTTTTCATGACTATGGTCACCGGCAAAGATTATGGCGGCCTCGAACATCGTGCCTCGACCGCCCTCATGGCCTCACGCAATGACCTGCCCACCCTGGGCAACCCGGAACAAAGCGACCAGTACCGCACTTTCCTGGGGCTGGTCAGCCATGAATACTTCCATACCTGGAACGTAAAGCGCATTAAACCCAAAGCATTCGCCCCCTATAATTTTTACGCTGAAAACCATACCAGCCTGCTTTGGATATTTGAGGGTTTCACCTCCTACTATGACGACCTGAGCCTGTTCAGGGCCGGCCTGATTAGCCACGAACAATACCTGTCCCTGCTGGCTAAAAACATTGCCAATGTTCATGCCGCCCCCGGTCGCTTCAAGCAAAGCGCGGCCCAAAGCTCATTTGACGCCTGGACCAAATTTTACAAACAGGATGAAAATGCCCCCAATGCGATTGTCAGCTATTACAGCAAAGGTTCCCTGATTGCACTGGGGCTGGATTTAACCATACGCAAAGCCACCAACAATACAAAATCCCTGGATGACGTCATGCGCCTGTTATGGCAACGCTATGGCCGTGATTTTTTCAGCAAGCGTCCAAACGGCCTTGAAGAAAACGGTTTTAACGCCATCGCATTGAAAGCGACAGGCGTTGATGTGAGCGACTTTACCGCCAAATATGCTTATGGCACAGAAGATATCCCGCTGGCAGGACTGCTGGCATTCCAGAACCTGAAACTGGGCTGGAAAACCGGCAGCGAGCTGCCCAGCCTGAATATCCGCACCCGGATCAGTGACAACGCCTGCCAGATAGCCAGCGTGATTGAACATGGTGCCGCCCATTTGGCGGGACTGTCTGCCGGTGATACATTGCTGGCCCTGGATGGCATCAGGGTAGAGGCCAATAATTTGAACACGCTCCTGAAACGCTACCAGCCAGGACAAACCGTAGCGGTTCATGTATTCCGTCGTGATGAATTAAGGCAATTCAATGTAACGCTGAGTGAGCCTGTTCAAAACGAATGTGTGCTGGCCCCTGCACAAACTGAAGAAAATTCAGTGGGTATGGTTTAAAGAGCCGCACACCGGGCAATCGGGGTTTTTCTGCAGTTTCATGCTACGCCACTGCATGGTGCGCGCATCAAACAGCAGCAAACGCCCCAACAGGCCGGCCGGCATACCGGCCAGCAACTTAAGCGCTTCGGCGGCCTGCATACTGCCAATAATACCCACCAAGGGCGCAAAAACACCCAGGGTGGCGCAGTTATCGGGCGCCAGGTTATCGGATGGCGGAAACAAACAGGCATAACAGGCTGAGCCGGGTTCCCGCATGTCATACAGCGCGACCTGCCCGTCAAAACGGATAGCCGCCCCCGACACCAACGGTTTTTGCAGGCTCACACAGGCCTGGTTAATAAAATGCCGGGTTGTGAAGTTGTCGGTGCAATCCAGCACGACATCGGCATCCCGCGCCAGTTCCAGCAAATCAGGCCCGCCCATTCTTTTGGCATGGCATTCTATATGCAGCTCTGGATTCAGCGCCAGCAAAGCCTGGCGGGCCGAAGCAACCTTGGATTGCCCCAACCGGTCGGTCGTGTGCAAAATCTGGCGTTGCAAATTACTTAACTCAACCGCATCGTCATCAACCAGCACAAGCTTCCCTACTCCGGCCGAGGCCAGATAGGCCGCGGCCGGAGAGCCCAAGCCCCCCAGCCCGACCACCAGCACCCGGGAAGCCAGGATTTTTTCCTGCCCTTCAATACCTATTTCATCCAGCAACAAATGCCGGGCATAACGCAATAACTGCTGATCTTCCATTATTTCTTTGTATTCCCGTCTTTTTTAATATCGGAAGTGTTTTTATCTTTACCATCCGGCACCGCTTCTTTCTGGTTTTCCGGGGCTTCAGGCTCTTCAGGTTTTTCTTGTCTGGATTGACTGCCGGCAGGGTTAACCGCTTCCATCTCTTCCCGGGTAAGTCCTTTAGGCTTTTCTTTGCTTATCACCCCCTGATTCACTTCTTTACCCATCAGGAAGTTCACTGCCTGTTTCAATTGAAAGTCTTCTGCAGAACCAAACTCAAAAACGCTCTCTGCTTCTTTCAAGGTTTTTTTCTGTTTATCTGACTTAACCCGATTTTCTTCCTCTGTTTCAGGCTGCTGCTCATTACCCAGATGATCGCTTAAATCAACTTCACGCGGGAAACTGAACAAATCACCGGTTTCAGTGTCGGAAACGATAATATCCGGCTGGATACCCGTTGCCTGGATGGAGCGCCCCAGTGGCGTATAGTAGCGCGCTGTGGTTAATTTAATACCCGTATTGTCATCGAGCGGGATAACCACCTGCACCGAACCTTTACCAAAGCTGCGATTTCCCATAATGGTGGCCCGTTTGTAATCTTGCAGGGCACCAGCCACAATTTCAGAAGCGGAAGCGGAACCAACATTAATTAACACGACCATGGGAACCTTGCGAACCCAGTCTGGCAAGCCTTTAAGGTAATCAGATTCGTCTCTGGCATACTCAGAGGCTACCGCCATATACCGCTGCATTTCCTGCTCACGCGCCTTGGTGGAAACCACCAGCTTGTTCGCTTCTATGAATGCCGCAGATACGCCAATGGCAGCATTAAGCAGGCCCCCGGGATCATTGCGCAAATCAAGCACCAGGCCTTTAAGCGGTTTGCCTTTACCCAATGTTTTCAGATGTTCGGCCAAATCTGCACCGGTACGTTCCTGAAACTGCGAAATACGGATATAGCCAATGTCGTTGGGGAGCATTTTGCTGCGCACACTGCGAATCTGAATAATATCCCTCACAATCCTGATGTCAATCGGCTCTTCGGCTGACGTCCGGGACACGGTTAACAAGATTTCAGTACCTGGCTCACCCCGCAATTGTTTAATCACGTCATTCAGCGGTTTGCCTTCCGTGTTTTCTCCATTGATTTTAACGATAAGATCACCGGGCATAATGCCAGCCTTAGCGGCCGGGGTATCTTCGATAGGCGCGATAATTTTAACAAACCCGGCTTCAACCCCGATTTCTATACCCAGTCCACCAAATTCGCCATCGGTGGACTCTTTCATTTCCTCGAACTCTTCTTCATCAAGAAAAGAAGAGTGCGGGTCAAGATCATTCACCAGCCCTTTTATGGCCGACTCAATCAATTCCTGATCGGATACCGGCTCTACATAATTATTTTTGATGGTAGCAAATACCCTTGCGAAACGCTGCAACTCTTCATAGGGAAGCTCGGATGAGGTTTTCTGTGCCCATGCCGGCATCACAGCCGTAAGCATTAACCCTGCCGCAACCATATAGCTGACTAATCGTTTTTTTCTTGCCACAAACAACTCCTGCCGCTTCCGATTAAAATTCTGACTACACCCGTACCACTTATATTTTATCTATTTACCTGGATAACCAGCTTAATGGGTCAACAGGCGTGGAACCGTTACGTATTTCAAAGTATAAGGCAGGATCAACCTGACCACCGCTTGCCCCTACCCGCGCAATGGTTTGTCCGGCACGCACTGTATCACCCACACCGCCAGAGACACTCTGATTATATCCATATACACTCATATAATCATTGCCGTGATCAATAATAACCAGGTTGCCAAACCCGCGCATCCATGCCGCAAAAACCACTTCACCACTGGCAACGGCCTTTACCGGCGTTCCTGCTGGCGCGCTGATCAGGACACCGCGCCAGACACCGCCGGTATCAGGTCGCGTGGTACCAAAGCGCCCCTGCAAGTTACCCCGTACCGGCCAGGGCGCCCCTCTTTGCAAGCCTGCCGCACCGGAAGCGGCATTGGCTGCCGCACGACGTTCATCTTCACGCGCTTTTTGTGCGAGTAAAGCCGCCTGCTCTTCTTTTTCTTTCCGGATACGTGCCTTGGCCCGCTCGATCTCTGCATTTTCCGCCTGCTGACGGGCCAAGGCAAGTTGCCGCTGCGCCTGTTCTGCTTCTTGCCGGGCACTTTGTACCTGCCGCACTACCAGGTTACGCTGCTGCTCGTTTTGGGTTTGTCCGATTTGCTGCCGGGCCTGGTCAAGCTGGCGGGAGTGCTGTTCGGCATTGACCACTGCACTTTGCAATACGATATAAGCCTGTTCATGATTTTGTTCGGCACGCTCGGCCAGCCTGGCTGCGGCAAC
>JAAYHN010000309.1 GCA_012735395.1 Alcaligenaceae bacterium
GCAGGGTAATATGTGAATGGGTTGTTTTATTCTTCTGGTTTTTCTGTACCTGGAAATGTTGGTGGGCGCAGGCGGCAACCTGGGGTAAATGCGTTACGCATAATACCTGGTGGCGACTGCCCAGTTCCCGCAACAGTTTCCCGACCACTTCGGCAACGGCGCCGCCAATGCCGGTATCCACTTCATCAAAAATCAGGGTTGGTACCTGGCCGGCCTTATTGGCCATGACTGACAGCGCCAATGAAATACGTGCCAATTCGCCACCGGAGGCTACTTTGGCCAGCGGGCGCGGTGTCGTGCCGGCATGCCCGGCAACATTGAATTCGACCTGCTCGAGCCCGTGAGGGCCGGGTTCGGAAGGGCTGCAGTGAATGTCAAATACACCGCCCTGCATGGCAAGGGTTTGCATGGCCTGGCTGACTTCCTTGCTTAACAGGGCTGCCGTTTTTTTGCGTGTTTGTGACAGTTTGGCCGCTGTTTCCATATAGGCTTGCTGGCTTTCTTCGATGGCTTTTTCAAGGGCATCAAGGTCACTGATTTTATTGAAATGAACCAGTTGCGCTTCCATGTTTTGTTGCAGTTCGGGAAGCTGTTCGGGTTCTACCCTGAATTTGTGGGCGGTATCAAAAATGCTGCGCATGCGCACTTCGAGTTCGGCCAGACGTTGTGGGTCAAGGTCTACCTTGTCGAGGTAACTGTTAAGGTCGGAAGCGGCTTCGGTGCAGGCAATGCGTGCCGACTCAAGAGAATCGTAAATACCCTGCAGGGAGGCGTCATTTTTAAGTAACTGGGCAATGCGCTGGGTGGCGGTATTCAGTTCGGCAATCAGGGAGCTGTTTTCGTTATCGAGTGCATTAAGGGTTTGCGACGCGCCTTCCAGCAGGGAAGAGGCGTGGGCAAGCCGGTTGTGTTCATTGCTGATGGTTTCCCATTCATTTTTGCCCAGCTGCAATTTATTGATTTCCTGAAGCTGCCATTCAATGCGTTCGCGCTCCAGGTTTTGCTGGGCCACATTTTTGGTAGCGTCATCATGGACCTGGATATCGTTTTGCCATTGTTTCCATTGCCGGGAAAGGGTTTTAAGCAGGGTGGCATTGTTGGCATGAGCATCAAGCAGTTCACGTTGTGCGCTGTTTTTAAGCAGGTTTTGGTGTGCATGTTGGCCGTGGATATCTACCAGATGCTGGCCAATATGGCGCAATTGGCCAAGATTGGCAGGAACCCCGTTGATAAACGCCCGGCTTTTGCCAGAGCGGTCCAGGACACGGCGCAGCATGAGTTCGGTGCTATCTATTTCCTGTTCTTGCAGCCAGCCTTTAAGCGATTCGGGGCAATCAAAAACGGCACTGATATCGGTTTTTTCGGCCCCTTCGCGAATAGAATATGTTTCGGCTTTGCCACCAAGCGTAAGGGCCAGGGCATCAATCAGGATGGATTTTCCGGCACCGGTTTCACCGGAGAAAACCGTAAAACCGTTTTCGAAGTGAAGATCGATTTGATCAACAATTACAAAATCGCGAATATGTAATGAATGCAGCATGAGTAAACCTTGCCAGGGAAATAAACCGGGGTAAGTTGGAAAAGCCAATATGCAGCTGGCACTGATCCAGTACATTATTCTAGCTGAAATGTACTGGATTTATTACTATCAATAGGCTTGATTTTATCACTTATACTGTTTTTGTATACAGTATTTTTTGTGGGGTACTACCGTGAAATGCCGGATTGGTTTTTATGCTGGACGTTTTGTTGTGTAATTGGCAAGAGCCTACGAGCTGGGCATGATGTTCCAGTGAAGCTTCTTGCGCAGCGTAGAAAAGAAGCTAAGGCCTTTCGGGTGCAGAAAGCGGGTTTGGTGTTGCGCTTTTTTAACAATAATCTGGTCGCCCAGCTGCAGGTTTGACCAGGTTTGCATGTCAAAATGAACGCTGGCACCGGTTTCGGCACGCCCGATTTCGGTTAAGGTTAACTTCAGTGTGCCGGTATTGGGAATGGCAATGGGGCGGTTTGACAGGGTTTGCGGGGCCACGGGCACCAGCAGGAACGCATTGACGCTGGGGTGTAAAATAGGCCCGTTGGCACTAAGGGAATAAGCGGTTGAACCGGTTGGAGTGGCCACAATCAGGCCGTCGGCCCGTTGCTTGTACATGAACTCGTCATCCAGTTCTACGCTGATTTCAATCATGCCGCTGCGGCCGGAACGGTTAAGCACCACATCATTGAGTGCCAGTGCGGTGGTAAGGGTTTGGCCGTCGCGTACCACCGAGCCCTCAAGCAAAGAGCGGGATTCAATCGTGAATTGCCCGCCCAAAACAGCTTGGATGGCGGCTTGGGCATTCTGAATCGGGATGTCGGTAATAAAGCCCAGGCGGCCGTGGTTAATGCCAATAAGCGGGACTTCATATTTGGCCATTTCACGGGCAACCCCTAGCATGGTGCCATCACCACCCATGACAATCACCAGGTCGGCCTGGCTGCCGATTTCGTCGAGCGATGCGGTAGGGAACTCATTGACCCCTGTATTCACGGCGGTTTCTTCTTCTATGAGTACTTTACGGTTGGCATTTGCCAGGACGGCAGCCAGCTCCCGTAGTGGTGTATCCAGCCCCGAGTCTTGATATCGCCCGATTAATGCAACGGTTGAAAAATGCATGTTAAAACAATATACAATAAGATAAATGTAAGTTAAGACGACATAATACCGCTATTTCACATAGCCTTGAAAACAATGATTGTGTCGCTGGTGAAAATATCACACACAAACAAGTGTGAGTTTAGAAGATATCGCAATATGGATGAACGCGCTAGTGCTTTACTGAAAGCTTTAATTGAGCAGTACATTGAAGATGGTCAGCCGGTTGGGTCCCGTACACTGTCAAAACGGTTTGAGCTTTCGCCTGCCACGATCCGTAATGTCATGGCAGACCTCGAAGACCTGGGCCTTATTCATAGTCCGCATACCTCGGCAGGCCGGGTTCCCACGCCCAAAGGCTATCGCATGTTTGTCGATCGTTTGCTGGCCGTCCAGACCTATCAGGTGCTGTCGCCGGAAAGCCTCAATCCTGCCATTAAAAATGCCTTTTTACATGCTTCGCCCGGCAAGGCCATGAATACGGCGGCCGAACTGGTGTCCAGCCTGACGCAATTTGCGGGTGTGGTGTTAACGCCCCAGCGTTCCCAGGTGTTTCGTCATATCGAGTTTATCCGCCTGTCCGATAAACGCATTTTGCTTATTATCGTGACCCCCGATGGCGATGTGCAAAACCGGATATTGTCTGCCGTTCGTGATTATTCCGAACAGGAACTGCTGGAAGCGGGCAATTTTTTTAACCAGCATTTTTCAGGCAAGTCTTTTGATGTGGTGCGCACAGAGCTGGCCCAGGAGCTGGCACAGCTTAAAGAAGATATTTCCCAGCTGATGCAGGCCGCCGTTGATGCCGGTACCGAAACGGCCGAAGACGATGTGGTGGTTATTTCCGGGGAAAGGCGTTTGCTTGATATCACCGATATCGCTTCGGACATGAACCGTTTGCGTAAAATGTTTGACCTGTTCGAACACAAAACAGATTTATTGCAATTGCTTGATATTTCAAGCCGTTCACATGGCGTGCAAATTTATATCGGTGGCGACTCTACCCTGGTACCCATGGAAGACGTTTCGGTTATTACCGCCCCTTATGGGGTGGATGGTAAAATCATCGGGACCTTGGGGGTTATTGGCCCCAGCAGGATGTCCTATGACAGGGTCATACCTATTGTTGATATTACTGCCCGGCTTTTATCCAATGCTTTAAGCCGGTATTAAACTGTTAGCATTGCTTGTGAAAATAACACAAGACTTCCCTGTGCCAGGCAAATGGCGCGGGCATAAAAAACCTTAAAGATACCTATACACAATGAAAGCAGGAATTTTACTTATTAATCTGGGTACCCCGGAATCTGTCAGCGCCAAAGATATCAAGCAATATCTTTGTGAGTTCCTTTCAGATAAACGGGTTGTGGAAATTCCTGCCATTATCTGGCAGCCCATTTTAAGAGGGCTGATTCTGCCATTCCGCTCCCGCAAACTGGTTGATAAATACCAGAAAGTCTGGATGGAGGGTGGTTCCCCACTGTATGTGCATAGTCTGGCGCAGGCAAAGGGGCTGGCTGCAGAATTGGCCCGACAAAACGTAGCCGTGCCGGTTGAATTGGCCATGCGTTATGGCAAGCCCTCTTTGCAAGGTGCCCTGGAACGTTTGCGTGAACAGTCTTGTGAGCGTATTCTGGTGGTGCCCATGTATCCGCAGTACGCAGCCAGTACAACCGCCACTATTTTTGATGAAATTGCCCGGATTTCAGCCGGTTTCCGTGACCAGCCCGAATACCGCTTCCTGAAACGGTTTTATGCCGAACCCGCCTATATTCTGGCGCAGGCCAATAAAGTCAAGGCTTTCTGGCGTGAAAATGGCAAGCCCCAACGTTTACTGATCAGTTTTCATGGCTTGCCCCAGCAAAGCGTAGACCAGGGCGACCCTTATTATAAAGATTGTGTTGCCACTGTCGATTTATTGAAACAGTCCCTTGAAGAAGAGGGCTGTGACATTGAGTTCAGTTTCCAGAGCCAGTTTGGCAAGGCAAAATGGATAGGCCCTGCCACCCAGGCAACCCTTGAATCGTATCCGGGGCAGGGCATTAACAGGGTAGACGTATTATGTCCCGGTTTTGTGGCTGACTGCCTGGAAACGCTGGAAGAAATCCAGCTTGAATGTGCGCATGCCTTCAAACAGGCCGGTGGAGAACAATTCCGTTATATCCCGTGCCTGAACGATGATGCCCAATGGATCAGCGGCCTGGGTGAAATTGTCATGCGCCACTTGCAGGGGTGGCATGCAGGCAGTTAAACAAGTATCTGAAAATGGCAATGTCCATCCGTTGAGGGCCGCTCACGGGCCAGCCGGGTTTAATACATGCCGGTTCCAGTTGGCAGAAAAAACGACTTTGTTTGAGCAAGTCGTTTTTTTTCTGGAAAAATGCTTGAAATCCCGGTTTTCACCTCAATATAAGCTGCATTCACGATAGATTTACAAGTTTGGAGAACCTGAATGTCACAAGAGAACAATCCTCAAAACAAAGAAAACCCCAATCAGCAGCAAATGCCTGAAACCGAACAGCCTGCCGATCCAAACACAGAGGACACCCTGGAAGAAACGGTACTTGTAGAAGAAAACCTGGCCGAAAAATATACCGAACTTGAAGCCAAAGTAAGCGAATACCACGACCAGTTATTGCGTGCGCATGCTGAAATGGAAAACATTCGCCGCCGTTCACAGGAAGAAGTGGCCAAGGCCCGTAAATTCAGCACCGAGTCATTTGCTGAAAGCCTGGTTCCGGTAAAAGACAGCCTTGAGGCAGCCCTGGCAACAGAAAACCAAACCCGGGAAGCCCTGACCGAGGGGGTGGAAAGTACCCTGCGTCAGTTAACCCAGGCTTTTGAACGCAACCATCTAAAGGAAGTGGCCCCCGCTGTGGGTGATAAATTCGATCCCAACCTGCATCAGGCCATTTCATCAGTGCCTTCCCAGGAAGTGGCTGCCAACTGTGTTTTACAGTGCTTGCAAAAAGGTTATACGATTGCAGACCGCGTTTTGCGTCCTGCCCTGGTAATCGTTTCAGCCGGATAAAAAACAGCGTGTGCGGGAAAAAATCAAAAAAAAGACAGAAGGCTCTTGAAAACGGTTTTTTCATCCCCACCTTGAACATATCAAATGCTCCTGTCCCGGTAAGTAAACCAGACAGGGTTTTTTACAGAAATTCAGATTAGAGATTAAGGTAATTATAATGGGCAAAATTATTGGTATTGACCTGGGTACAACCAACAGTTGCGTTTCCGTACTCGATGGCGACAAAGTTAAAATCATTGAAAACGCTGAAGGTACACGTACTACCCCTTCCATCATCGCTTACATGGATGACGGTGAAACGCTGGTTGGCGCACCTGCCAAACGTCAGGCGGTTACAAACCCTAAAAACACAATCTATGCGGTCAAGCGTTTGATTGGTCGCAAGTTCGACGAAAAAGCGGTACAGAAAGACATCGACCTGATGCCATACACCATCATCAAGGCCGATAACGGTGATGCATGGGTAGAAGCCCAGGGTAAAAAAATGGCGCCTCCCCAGGTGTCGGCTGATATTCTGCGCAAAATGAAAAAAACGGCAGAAGACTACCTGGGCGAAGAAGTCACCGAGGCCGTTATTACCGTACCCGCCTACTTTAACGACAGCCAGCGTCAGGCAACCAAAGATGCCGGCCGTATTGCCGGTCTCGATGTAAAACGCATTATTAACGAGCCTACGGCAGCTGCCCTGGCCTTCGGTATGGATAAAAGCGAAAAAGGCGATCGCAAAATTGCGGTTTATGACCTGGGTGGCGGTACTTTCGACGTCTCCATCATTGAAATCGCCGATATCGACGGTGAAAAACAGTTTGAAGTGCTGTCTACCAATGGTGACACCTTCCTGGGTGGTGAAGACTTTGACCAGCGCATCATCGACTACATCATTGGCGAGTTCAAGAAAGAACAGGGTGTAGACCTGTCTAAAGATGTCCTGGCTTTGCAACGCCTGAAAGAAGCGGCAGAAAAAGCCAAGATTGAATTGTCTTCCACCGCACAAACAGAAATCAACCTGCCTTACATCACGGCCGATGCTTCAGGTCCAAAACACCTGAACCTGAAAGTGACCCGTGCCAAACTGGAAGCCTTGGTTGAAGAGCTGATCGACCGTACCATCGAGCCTTGCCGTATCGCCATTAAAGATGCAGGCGTTAAAATCAGCGAAATTGATGACATCATCCTGGTGGGTGGCATGACACGTATGCCAAAAGTACAGGAAAAGGTTAAAGAGTTCTTTGCCAAAGATCCACGCAAAGACGTTAACCCCGACGAAGCGGTTGCTGCCGGTGCGGCCATCCAGGGTTCAGTCCTGTCTGGTGACCGTAAAGACGTATTGCTGCTGGACGTTACACCTTTGTCCCTGGGTATTGAAACCATGGGCGGTGTCATGACCAAAATGATCCAGAAAAACACCACGATTCCTACCCGTTTTTCACAAACATTCTCTACCGCAGATGATAACCAGCCTGCCGTAACCATTAAAGTGTTCCAGGGTGAGCGTGAAATTGCAGCAGGTAACAAGGGTCTGGGCGAGTTCAATCTGGAAGGCATTCCACCAGCACCACGTGGCGTACCACAAATTGAAGTAACCTTTGACATCGATGCCAACGGTATCCTGCACGTGTCAGCCAAAGATAAAGGCACCGGTAAAGAAAACAAAATTACCATCAAGGCCAACTCAGGGCTGTCCGAGGAAGAAATCGAACGCATGGTTAAAGATGCCGAAGCCAATGCCGAAGAAGATCACCGTATCGCTGAACTGGCACAGGCACGCAACCAGGCTGATGCACTGGTTCACTCAACCCGCAAATCACTGACAGAATATGGTGACAAACTCGAAGCCTCTGAAAAAGAAGCGATTGAAGCTGCCATCAAAGAACTGGAAGAGACCCTGAAAGAGGGTGATAAAGAAGCGATTGATGCCAAAACCGAAGCACTCATGACAGCCTCCCAGAAACTGGGTGAAAAAATGTACGCTGACATGCAGGCCCAGGCAGCAGCCGGCCAGGCCGCTGAAGGTGCCCAGCAGCCAGCCGACGAAAACGTTGTTGATGCCGACTTTAAAGAAGTCAAGCGTGACGCATAAGTGATTGCTTTAATGTAATAACATATACCCGGTTCCGGTCTTCAAGGGCTTAACCGGGTATTGTCTTTTAGTAAATGGACCTAATTAAAGAGTTATAAAGGCGTATAAATAATGGCAAAACGTGATTATTATGAATCTCTTGGTGTCGCCAAAAACGCCACAGATGACGAAATCAAAAAGGCTTATCGCAAGCTGGCAATGAAATACCATCCGGACCGTAATCCGGATAGCAAAGAGGCCGAAGAAAAATTCAAAGAAATCAAAGAAGCCTACGAAATGCTGTCAGATGCCCAGAAACGGGAAGCCTATGACCGCTACGGTCATGCCGGGGTTGATCCCAATGCGGGCATGGGTGGCGGCGCCGGTAATTTTGGTGATGTTTTCGGTGATATCTTTGGCGATATTTTCGGTGGTGGCCGTCGCAGCAGTGGCCCGCAGGTATACCGTGGCGCAGACTTGCGCTACAGTCTTGATATTACCCTTGAGCAGGCTGCGCATGGTTTCGATACTGAAATTCGCGTACCCAGCTGGGAACACTGTGACGTGTGTCATGGCAGCGGTGCCAAGGCGGGCACCAAACCAACCACCTGCCATACTTGTGGCGGTAGCGGTGCGGTGCGCATGCAGCAGGGTTTTTTCAGTGTCCAGCAAACCTGCCCAACCTGTCATGGTACCGGTCAGGAAATCAAAGACCCTTGCACGGCATGCGATGGCGTAGGCCGCAAACGGAAAAACAAAACCCTGCAGGTTAAAATTCCGGCCGGTATCGACGAAGGCATGCGTATCCGTTCCGCCGGTAATGGTGAGCCGGGCGTCAATGGTGGGCCTCCGGGTGATTTGTATGTTGAAATTCACCTGAAAGAACACAGCATTTTCGAGCGTGACGGCGACGACCTGCATTGCCAGGTTCCGCTGCCGTTTGTGACCGCAACCCTGGGGGGTAACCTGGAAGTGCCTACTTTGGGCGGCAAAGGTGAAATCACAATCCCTGAAGGCACCCAAACCGGCAAAACCTTCCGTTTGCGTGGCAAGGGTATCAAGGGTGTGCGCTCCAGCTATCCGGGTGATTTATATTGCCATGTCATGGTTGAAACACCGGTACGCCTGAACGACGAGCAAAAAGACCTTTTGCGTAAATTCGAGGCGGCCCTGGATGATGGCGGTGACCGTCACTCACCGCAGAATAAGTCCTGGACTGACAAGGTCAAGAGCTTTTTCAGCTAAGCCAGTGTAGGCAGTCATCTGTTGGTTTGTACAAAAAATGCACGTTGTTCAACGTGCATTTTTTGTTTGTACTGGTTTCCATGCTTTTGCGTAGGAACCCGGTGGCTCACTCCCAATCACCCCAACAAAACCTCAAGCAATCCCCGTGTAGACCCATCCAGCCCGTCCAGGTTGGTACCTTCACCATTCAACAAGGGCAGTAGCTGGTTGGCGATTTCCTTGCCTTTTTCTACCCCCCACTGGTCAAACGGATTGATATTCCACAGTACCGATTGTACAAACACCTTGTGCTCGTACATGGCAATCAGCATACCCAGACTATAAGGACACAATTCATTTAGCAAAATCGTGCTGCTGGGCTGGTTGCCTTCGTATTGCTTGTAAGCGGGCAATGCTTCCAAGGTGGCGGCATCCAGGGCCTGGTTGCCAAAGGCCAGCAAACGGGATTGGGCCAGGCAGTTGGACAGGGCTAAATGGTGCTGTTCCACCAATGCTTCGGCATTTTCTGCATAGGTAAACTGGTTAGCGTTATAGCGCTTAACCGGTGCAATAAAATCACAACTGACCGAATGGGTACCCTGATGCAATAACTGGTAGAACGCATGCTGCGCGTTGGGGCCCACCTCTCCCCATATGATGGGGCAGGTATCCAGCTTGACCGCTTGGCCATCGCGCTGTACAGACTTCCCGTTAGACTCCATTTCAAGCTGCTGTAAGTAAGAAGCAAAATACTTCAACCTGCCATCATAAGGCAGCACGGCATGGGTCTGGATATCCAGAAAATTATTATTCCAGGCACCAATCAAACCCATTAGCATCGGTATGTTCCGTGCGAAAGGGGCCGTTTGGAAATGGCGGTCAATGGCATGGGCACCGGCCAGGAACTGGCGGAAGCCTTCCACGCCAATGGTCAGGGCAATGGGTAAACCGATGCAAGACCATAAAGAATAACGGCCGCCCACCCAATCCCATAGCAGGAACTGGTTTTCGGGGGCAATGCCCCAGGCGGTCATTTTCTCGGGCTTGGTGGAAACGCCTACAAAATGGTGTCGCAACACCTGCGCATACTGCCCCAGGGCTTTTTCCAGCCACAGGCGTACCGTTTGCGCATTGGAAAGCGTGTCTATCGTGCTGAAAGACTTGGACGAAATAATAAACAGCGTGGTTTCAGGACGCAGCCGGTGCAGCAGTTCAGACAGCTGGCTGCCGTCGATGGTGGATACAAAGTGCATATTCAACGGCTTAACCGTTGTTTGCCTGAAATCAGCCAGCGCATGCGATGCCATCAAGGGGCCCAGGTCTGAACCGCCCACGCCGATATTCACCACATCCTGAATGACCTCACCGGTTGCGCCACGGTACTGGCCCGAATGAATTTTTTCAACCAGGGTAAACATACGCTGCAATTGCGCATGAACCTGCCGCGCCAGCTCTGGATGGCTGGTGTCATTGTCGGGCAGGCGTAATGCCCAATGCATCACGCTGCGCTGCTCGGTGTAATTAATGGCTTCATTTGAAAACAGCCGCCTGATCCAGCCAGACAAGTTCCGGCTGTTGGCAAAGTCAATCAGGCTGTTTAATACCTTCTGATCCAACCGGTGTTTGCTGAAATCATAAACAAGCTTATCAAACCGCACATGAAAGCGCTCAAACCGTTTGGCGTCTTGCGCAAACAAATCATTCAAATGAACATCATCAAACTGTTTGCCTGCCTCTGCCAGACTGGCCAATACGGAATCGGTATCTTTAAGCAGAAAAGGGTGGATATTATGTTTCATTAGCGTCCTACCCCCATATATGCAAAACCTTGCGCCTTGACATACTCGGGGTCATAAATATTGCGGCCATCCAGAATAAGCGGGTGCTGCATCTGCTGCAGCAGGAACTTGTAATCAGGGCTCCAGTACTGTTTCCATGCGGTTAACAGGCATAAGGCATGCGCGTCTTTAACCGCCTCGTACTGGCTTGTACATAACAGCAGGTCATCCCGCTGCCCGTAAATGGCTTCTATCTCGGGCAAGGCCTGCGGGTCGTGCAGTTTTACCGTTACCTTTTGCGCCCATAATGCTTTTAGCATCACATGCACCGGCGACTGCTGCACATTGGCCGTATTCTCTTTAAACGATGCACCCCAAATGGCCACCGTTTTACCTGCCAGATCACCGTGATAATAATTCCACAGCTTTCTGAACAATAATTCTTTTTGCTGCTCGTTAAGGTCCCACACCTGCGCCAGCAGGCGGCTTTTTACCCCTGTGTTTGATACGGTATTGGACAGGGTTAAAATATCGTGTGAGAAATTGTCGCCACCAAAACCGGCACCCGGGTATAAATAAGCAGCACCAATGCGGCTGTCTGCCGCCATGCCCTGGCGCACATGGGAAATATCAATCCCCAGTTTTTCGGCCACCACGGCCAAATCATTCATATAACTGATGCGGGTTGCCAGCATGCCGGAAATGCTTAGCTTGGTGAACTCGGCATCCAGGACGGGCATGAACAAATATTGCTGCTCGCGGGGGAACAGGGGGCGTAAAAACTCACGCACCTTTTGTTGTACGGCAGGCTTTGCACAACCCACAATCAATTGCGTTACTTGGGTAAAACTGTGTAGCGCCTTGCCTTCCTGGATAATATCGGGCAGGTAAATCCAGTCATCTTCAGGAAGAACCTGCCTGAACCGGCTGGTACCATGCAAACCCAGGGTAGATGCATTAATCATGAGCTTGGGGTGAATAACCGTACGCTGCGCCAGTTCATGCAAGATGGCAATGCCCGCCGCTTCTTCTGCCGGACTGAAACTGAAGAAATACACATCAACATCCAGGGGCAGGGCAGACAAATCACAGCACGTTAAAAAACCACTAGCAAACTGTTTTTCTAGCAGGCGGTTCACGCTTTCATCGGGGAAATGCTGTTTAAACAATTTACACTGCCGGGCATCACACCAGAAAACCTGGTGCCCGCACTCGGCCAGCAGGGCCGCCATTACCCCGGCATACAGCGTTTTTCCGAAAATGGCCACTTTCATGCGTTTTTCCTGTTATTTCTAGTAGGTATTGTGCGGTTAGATTGCCAGTTCTTTAATCAGGTTTTTGAAATCTTCGCCCAAGGCAGGGTGCTCTACCCCATAATGTAACACGGCCTTCAAATAACCCAGTTTATTACCGCAGTCAAAAGTTTGCCCTTTCATGCGATAGGCTTCCACCGCTTCTTCTTTTTGCAGCATGGCAATGGCATCCGTCAGCTGGATTTCATTGCCGGCACCTTTGGGGGTGTTTTCCAGCAACTGCATAATACGGGCGGGCAAGACATAACGCCCCACCACCGACAGGTTGGAAGGGGCCGAACCCACCGGGGGCTTTTCTACAATACCCTGCATGACAATGCTTTCACCTTCGGTAGGGGTACTGGCCACATCCACAATGCCGTATTGGTCTACCATATCGTTTGGCACCGATTCAACCATAATTTGTGCGGCACCGGATTGGGCAAAACGCTGGTTCATTAAAGCCAGGTCGTTTTTGCCGGAAGTATTTTTAACCAGCACATCGGGTAACAGAACGGCAAACGGCTCATTGCCGGTGATGCTTTTGGCGCATAAAACCGCATGCCCCAAACCCAAAGGCTGGGGCTGGCGCACGCTAATCACACTCACATGCGCAGGCAGGATATCTTTGATTTCCTTCAGGATATCAAACTTCTTTTTCTGTTCCAGCGTGACTTCAAGCT
Organism: Alcaligenaceae bacterium; assembly: GCA_012735395.1. Taxonomy (GTDB): domain Bacteria; phylum Pseudomonadota; class Gammaproteobacteria; order Burkholderiales; family Burkholderiaceae_B; genus Advenella. The sequence continues at coordinate 12,700 of JAAYHN010000309.1, forward strand.
CAAAATTGCGGTCAAAATAGTTTTCAATAGACGCCTTGGCAGAATGGGTAACCAGAATAATCTGTTCAATACCGGCTTCAACCGCTTCCTTAACCACATATTCTATGGCGGGACGGTCTACCAC
>JAAYHN010000310.1 GCA_012735395.1 Alcaligenaceae bacterium
AAGCCTTCCGAAAAAGAAACCTTAACTTCCCGTTTAATCGACCGCCCATTGCGTCCGTTATTCCCCGAAGGTTTCTATAATGAAGTCCAGGTTATCATCCACGTTCTGTCGGTTGATCCTGAAATTGATCCTGATGTCGTTGCAATGATTGCGTCATCAGCAGCCCTGTCTGTTTCCGGTATTCCTTTTGACGGCCCTATCGGTGCGGCACGTGTTGCCTACATTGATGGCCAGTATGTATTAAGCCCAACCGCAGCCCAGTTGAAAACATCTGAAATGGATCTGGTGGTTGCCGGTACTGAAGCGGCCGTGCTTATGGTTGAGTCAGAAGCCAAGCAGCTGTCTGAAGAAATCATGCTGGGTGGGGTCGTATTTGGCCACGAACAAATGCAGGTAGCCATTAATGCGATTCATGCCCTGGTTGAAGAAGCCGGCAAACCCGAATGGGATTGGCAGCCAGCCGCTAAAAATGAACCGCTTATTGCAGCGGTTACTGCTTTAGCCAATGATGGCCTGAAAGCGGCTTATGAAATTCGCCAGAAACAGGAACGCACCACCAAGGTCAAGGAAGTATATGCTGCCGTTAAGCAAGGTCTGGCCACCCAGGCTGCCGAGCGCAACGAAGAAGCACCCAATGATGTTGAAGTTGAAAACATTATGTTTGACCTGGAAGCCGCTTTGGTTCGTGGTCAAATCCTGAATGGCGAGCCACGTATCGACGGCCGTGATACCCGTACCGTACGTCCTATTTCCATCCGTCTGGGCGTATTGCCCCGCACTCACGGAAGCGCATTGTTTACCCGTGGTGAAACACAGGCTTTGGTGGTTGCCACTTTAGGCACCAAACAAGACGAGCAAATTATTGATTCCGTCATGGGCGAATACCGTGACCGTTTCATGCTGCATTACAATATGCCGCCGTTTGCTACCGGTGAAGCAGGCCGTTTCGGTTCACCAAAACGCCGTGAAATCGGTCATGGCCGTTTGGCCAAACGTGCGCTGGTAGCCACATTGCCAAAACACGAAGACTTCCAGTACACCATCCGTGTGGTTTCTGAAATTACCGAATCCAACGGTTCTTCTTCCATGGCTTCCGTTTGTGGCGGCTCATTGGCCATGATGGATGCCGGTGTCCCTGTGCAGGATCACGTGGCCGGTGTTGCCATGGGCCTTATCAAGGAAGGCGGCAAGTTTGCCGTATTAACCGATATCCTGGGCGATGAAGATCACCTTGGCGATATGGATTTCAAGGTTGCCGGTACCCAAAACGGTATTACCGCTTTGCAAATGGACATCAAAATCCAGGGTATTACCAAGGAAATCATGCAGGTTGCACTGGCACAGGCCCGTGAAGGCCGCTTGCATATTCTGGGTAAAATGAACGAAGCGCTTACCGGTTCACGTACCGAGCTGTCCAGCTTTGCGCCTCGCATGTTAACCATGAAAATCAACCCCGATAAAATCCGTGACGTGATTGGCAAGGGTGGTGCAACCATTCGTGCCTTAACCGAAGAAACCGGTTGCCATATCGACATCAGCGATGAAGGTGATGTGACCATTTCCAGCGCCGATCTTGAGCAGGCCAAAGAGGCCGAACGCCGTATTGCCGAACTTACCGCTGTGGTAGAGGTTGGCCAGGTTTACGAAGGTACGGTTCAGCGTCTGCTGGATTTCGGTGGTATCGTCCAGATCCTGCCAGGCCGTGACGGTTTGCTGCATATCTCTGAAATTGCCAACTATCGTATTGCCAATATCAATGATGTGCTTTCAGTAGGCCAGAAAGTCAAAGTCAAAGTGATAGAGGCCGACGACCGTGGTCGTCTGCGTTTGTCAGCCAAGGCTTTGGGTGGTCTGGAAGGCCTTGAGGGTTCAGTACCCCAGACCGAAACCCCCGCTGATGGCGAGTAATCGCTTGTTCTAACAAATAACAGGCCGGGTTTGTAAAATCCTGGTCTGTTGGCTGTTTTATTCAAAATCCCGTTTCTGGAAGATGCCTTTGATACAAGGCTAATCTGGAAACGGGATTTTTGTATGCCTTCCCACGCGGGAGCGAGGTATGAGGTATTCTGCACGTACGGATCTGTGCGGGGGGCATTGAGAAACCGGTGTCCCTACTGCGACCTTAGCTTCCAGTTTTTTGGGAGAGCAGTTCAGGACGTGGAAATGAGGCGAGTGCGGAAAGATATTTTCCAGTGCAGCGACTTCGGCGCGAAGCGGCGTCGGAGCAAAGTGGGAAATATCTTTACGCACGGTTTGCCAGAGTTCAATAACTACAGCAATTGCATCATAAAAAAATGCTACCTTGTATAAAAGGTAGCGTTTTCGCATGGCATTCCCACGCGGGAGTGAACTGACCCCCTAAAGTTGGACAGTTAAAAACTAAGCAGCTTCTAAAACCTGAGTTCGGTATTGTACCGGACCCAGGCCGTTTAAGTTAAGCTTGATACGCTTGTGATTATAGTAGTGAATGT
>JAAYHN010000311.1 GCA_012735395.1 Alcaligenaceae bacterium
CCACTCTACCGGTCGCTCGGCGGCCATGTTTATGGAAACCTATGGTACGGTGCAAATCCAGGCACTTACCCGTGCGGGCCGTGTGTTTTTTGAGCAAGCCCAGGCCAGCGGTTTTTCTGATCAACCCGTTTTGCATCCGCGCAGCTGCATTTATGTGGGCAACCATGACCAGAAAGAGGCTATTGACAAGCTTTATGCCGAGGCATTGGCGCTGTCTCCCAATGTAGCGCTCATCGGGCCCGATGAAATCGCAAAAAGGGCACCTTGCATGAAGAAAGAGCTTCTTTATGGGGGCGTGCTTGAACCCAAGGCTGAAGATATAGACGTGGATGCCTTGCATCAGGGCTATTTGAAAGGCATGAGAAAGCTGGGTGCCGTTTTGCATAATAATGCCGAAGTGCTCCGTTGCCAGCGTATCAATGACAAGTGGCAGGTAGAGCTGGGTAATGGTGAGGTGTATCAGGCCGCCATTCTGGTGAATGCCGCCGGTGCCTGGGCCGATCATATTGCACGTGCAAGTGGTGTTGCGCCGGTAGGGTTGCAGCCTTGCCGCAGAACCGCTTTTACTTTTGATGCCCCCGAAGGGCTGGATTTGGCAACCTTGCCAATGGTGGTGGATATCGACGAAAAATATTATTTCAAACCCGATGCGGGGCAGGTACTGGGTTCTCCGGCCAATGCCGATCCGGTAGAGGCCCATGATGTGGTTGCCGAAGAAATTGATGTCGCCTCCGGTATTTACTATATTGAAGAGGTCACTACCTTTAAAATACGGCGCCCCAATCATGTATGGGCCGGCTTGCGCTCGTTTGTGAGTGATGGAGACCTGGTGGTGGGGTTTGATAAAACCGCCGAGGGCTTTTTCTGGCTGGCCGGGCAGGGCGGTTACGGTATTCAATCTTCTGCGGGGGTGTCTGAATTGGCCAGCGCCCTGATACTGGGCCAGCCCCTGGCTGATAACCTGCTTAAGGAAAAGGTTGATCCGGCGGTGGTGTCGCCTAACCGTTTCAGATAGGTTGGGCCCGCTCCCACGCGGGAGCATGGGAGCGAAGAAACTTTAGGGGGTCAGTTCACTCCCGCGAGGGAATGCATATGCCTGTCAAAACTGCTGTTTAACCTGGGCTTCCAGCTCCGCTTTCAGGCCCGGCTCAAGATTCAGCTGTTTGGCCAGTTCATCCAGATAGGCGCGTTCCATGAAGCTGGTGTCATCAACCATAGCCAGGCTTAAGGCATACATTTGTGCGCCCAAATGCGGGTTATTGTTTGCCAGACGGGCAACGTCGGCAGGATTTACCGGTTTTTCCAGTTCTTGCTGTAACCAGGCTCTTTCCTGGGGGTCGGATATTTTTGCGAATTGTGCATCCAGTTGTGCTTTTTCATCGGCCTGGATATGTCCGTCGGCCTTGGCGGCGGAAATCATGGCAACCAATAAAGCCTGGCTTTGGGTTTCAGCCTGCTGCGTTGGCATTTGGTTAACCGGTGTTGGCATGGGAATATTGAACCCGGTATTTGTGTTGTTGCTTTGCGTGGCTGCCTGTGCGGCCTGGCTTTCCTGCCAGCGCTGGAAAGCCTTGTAGGCAACGGTTCCAAGGGCAGCCAGGCCGCCATAAGTTGCCAGGTTGCTATCGGTTTTCTGGCCCAGCAATACGGCCAGCGCACCGGCACCCAGGGTGGTTTTGTCTTGTTTGGAAATGAGCGGATTATCGCCAGAGGTTGCGTTTTGTGCCGTGTTGCTGGCCTGTTCCATTAATTGTTTGCCCGCACCCAGCAAAGATTGCAGAATATTCAATGCACTCATGATTTTTTTCCTGTTCGAATAAAAGAAGAAATGCCTTATAGGGTTTGTTTCTTGAGATTTTTACTTGTATAAGGCAAGGATATACATTGTTCTGGAAATTGTAATGAAATACCACCGGTTCCGCTTAAAATAATTGCTAAGAATTGTGAACCAAAAGGAAAAAGACCAGATACATAAAAAAGGCTTAAGCTGGTCTTTAGCGTGCCTTAAGAAAAGACAGCCGCATGAACCTGACGGGCAGCGGCTAGAACGGTTAAAATATCAAGGCCTATTATTTAATTATTGATTTAAAAAAACAAAGGAAGGAAAGAGATGCCCTCATTTGATGTAGTAAGCGAAGCCGATATGGTCGAGGTTAAAAATGCCGTTGACCAAGCCAATAAAGAAGTCTCAACCCGTTTTGACTTCAAGGGTTCTGATGCCCGTATCGAACAAAAAGAGCTGGAATTGATTATTTATGCCGACGATGAATTCAAGGTGGGGCAGGTGCAGGATGTGTTAATCAATAAACTCTCAAAACGTGGGGTTGATTTACGTTTTCTTGAGTACGGTAAAAAAGAAAAAATGTCAGGCGACAAGCTTAAGCAGTATGCCACCATTCGCAAGGGGGTAACGGGTGATCTGGCCAAGAAAATCGTAAAAACCATTAAAGATGCCAAGCTAAAAGTGCAGGCCAGTATTCAGGGTGATACCGTGCGGGTGACCGGTGCCAAAAGGGATACCTTGCAGGAAGTCATCGCCTTGCTTAAAAAAGAAGTCAGCGATGCCCCCCTGAGTTTCAATAATTTCAGGGATTGATTCGTGGAAACATATACATCGGTTTATCCGCTTGATAATCCATTTCTTGAATGGATGGGCATCATTTTAAATGACTGGTCGGAAGGTTATGCAGAAATGCATTTGCCCATGAGTGCCAACCTGGGTAATCGTACCGGACGGGTTCAGGGTGGGGTTCTTTGTACGCTGCTGGATTCTGTGGCGGGTTACAGTGGTCTTTATACCGCCCCCGGCGAGCCTGCCTTAAAAGCGCTTACCTTGTCTTTAACCACCAATTTTATTGGCGCTGGCGATGGTGAAATGTTAATGGCAAAGGGGTTTGTTGAAAAGAAAGGCCGTAATATATTTTTTGCCCGCTCTGAAGTCTGGCTTGACAATGACTTGCTGCTGGCGACCGCAGTGGGTACATTCAAGTATTCACTGGTGAAATAATATATTGCCCGCCCATTGTGCCGAAAACAGGGCAGGCAAAACTAGTGGGCCGGCTTAAAAAACCGGCCAATAAAAAAGCCTGGGTATGTCATCCAGGCTTTTTTATTGGCATGCAAACGTGCAATTAATTTACACGGCTGCGGTATTCGTGTGTGCGAGTATCAATTTCGATGTTGTCACCGATATTGCAGAACAGGGGAACCGCAATCTCGAAACCGGTATTGATTTTAGCGGGTTTCAGGACTTTACCTGAGGTATCACCTTTAACGGCAGGTTCGGTGTAAGTGATTTCACGAACGATGATGGTAGGCAGCTCGACAGAGATGGCGCGGCCTTCATAGAAAACCACTTCAACCGTCATGCCTTCTTCTAGGTAGTTCAGTGAATCACCCATGCTGTCGGCTTCAACTTCGTGCTGGTTGTATTCTTCGTCCATGAAAACGTACATTGGGTCGGCGAAATACGAGTAAGAGCACTCTTTTTTATCGAGCACGACAACTTCAAATTTTTCGTCGGCTTTGTATACAGACTCACTGCCAGAACCGGACAGCAGGTTTTTGAACTTCAGTTTTACAACGGCAGCGTTACGGCCTGATTTATTGTATTCAGCTTTTTGTACAACCAGTGGCTCGCTGCCAACCATAATGACATTGCCTACGCGCAATTCTTGTGCGGTCTTCATTAATAATAACTCCAGGATTGGATGGATGATATATATTTATATTTGGTAAAGAATATAAATTAAAACGATAAAATCGGAAAACGGTTATTTTATACTTTTTGCGCCATTTGTTGATAAATTTTCAGGATGGATACAGATAAAGTATTGTTTTTAGATAGATTTTGACAGTAGTCCAGGCTTTCAGCTTCCCATTTTTTGCGGTTTTCATGGTTGAAAAAATTTGTTTGCAATAAAGCGGCAAACGACAGGCTGGTGTCTGCCTTATTCCAGGCCCGCATTAGACTGGCCACTGGCAGGCTTGTTTTACTGCTGGACAGCCAGGCATCCAGTTTTATCAGGTGCGTATTTGCTTCCTGCTCGTAAATATGCCATATGAAGGGTTTTCCAGCCCAAATGGCCCTGACGAAGCTGTCTTCACCACGAATAAAATTTAAATCGCCCAGCCAGAGCAAACGGTCATACTGGCTTTGTTCAATAAACGGCAGGCGGATAATATACAGGTCTGAAAAGGGCGGTTCTTTATGGGTGCCCGGTGCTTTCAATTGGCTGGCGAGCTGTGTTTCAAGGGTTGGAGCAACCCCCTCCGGTACCAGTAGAAGTACAGGCTGTGCCGCATTGATAAGCGCGCCCAGCAGTTCCTCAAGCGGTGCGCTGGGATAGCAGAATAAATTAATGACGGGCGCACCCTGTTCCCATAATAAAATCTGTGCTTCATTTAAATAAGGCTGCAGAAATGTTTTTTGGGCCGGATGGCTGGATTGCCATTGGTCACGCTCTTGCAACAGGTTTTTTTCCCGCAGCAAACCCCCGGTTTTTTCGGTGAAGCCGGGGAAGAAGAAATATTTCACGATGCCGTTATTTTGCAGGGAAGGCTGGGCATGAAAGCTTTCTACCCAGGGTTCGGCGGAAAGATATTCCAGGTTCAGCCAGAGCCGGGTTTTGTGTGGCATTAGTTTGATGTAGGCTGCAGGCGGGTCGCAGGCAAAGGCTTCAATCACAATGTCGGCGGCTTCGGTAGCAGCGGGAATCTCATTGCCCCAATGCTGGATTTGTATGCCCTGGATATCTTGCTTGTCCAGGGCTACGTTCAGTTGCGGTGCAATTTTTTTAAAGCTGGGCAGGTCATCTACCCATAAGCGGATGTGGGCCTGGCCGTGCGTGGCCAAATCGCGGGCCAGCCGCCAGCACACGCCAATATCGCCAAAATTGTCTATGACCTTGCAGAAGATATCGATGCTGGCCAGGCAGGGGGTATTAATGGAACTGCTCACCTGAAAAATCCATGTCATCAAAATCATCGGGGGCGCTGACATAACTCAGTTCGCCGGCAGGGTTTGGAAAGAGGGGTTCTTCACTTTCTTCATGGGCGCCGGGCTTGAGCATTTCATTAATACAAATGATATGTTTAATGCCGTTTTCTTGCAGCTGCTCAATAATGTGCTGAAGCGGTTCTGTTTCGGCAATGGGTTCGTCCTGGGTGTCATCCAGTTCATCGCTGAACAGGGGCCATAAACAGCCGTAAATAACCTGATGGGAGTCCAGAAAGGTAAAGCCGATCCTGTATTCTTTTATTTGTGAATCACCGCAGGCGGCAATGGTGGCACGAAAAGCTTCGGCAGGTATATCAAGCGTGTTTTGCAACCATTGCACGGAAGCGGTCAGTGCGGCGAAACGAATACGTTTGTCGGCCTCGCGGTTGCCAATATAAAAGGCATCGGGCAGGCGCAGTTCCAGGCCGCATGCGGGCAGCAGCTCCCTGAAAACGGGCAGGGCGTCATTTTGCCAGGGCGTCAGGCACAATGCGCGCTGTTCAGCGAATTTTTCTTCGGCTTCCTGCCATTTGAAAACCCGTTGGTTTTGTGGCGTACAAAAAACAGCCATGATGTAACGGGTGTCTGCCAGCATGGGCAGGTCTTCTTCGGGCATATCGGCACAAGACAGCTCACGGTGCGGCAGTTGCAATGCCTGCCGGGCCAGACTGTCACACCACTCATGAACCTCGGAAAAGGATTTGGGCATCTGGTCTACCGAACACAGGTGCGGGTGGATGGCAATGTCAACCGAAGTGGCACTGATATGTTTTTTTAACAAGCCTATCAGTTGATCTTGTGTTTTTGGGTTGATGGCTGGAGAGGGAATCTGAAAACGGGTCCAGGCAACAATGGGTACAACAATAAACAGGCAGTCGTAATGAATCCCGTTTTTTTCCAGTACACAGGACTCGGACATGGTTTCCGCATGCTCAAGCAGGATATCGTGTGTTTCGGTATCGGTTGTGGCCAGAAAATCAAGCGCACGGTCAATCTGGTTGCCTTTGTTGGCGTTGAAAATTTGTACTATTTTTTGGTCAATCAGTTTTTCCCAGTATTTGTCTTCAATAATACAGCCGGACTGCTTTAATGCTTTGCAAGTATCAACGAGATCCTGTCCTGCCGGACTTAACTTTGCGAATGCGGGTTTACTCATAGTTAGCTTGGCTCCTTTTATGCCTTGACGGATAAAAGGAGCCAGTTTCAATTAAGATAAAAGTTGTCGAAGTACAAATGGAAGAATACCACCATGCTGGTAATATTCGACCTCTACCGGTGTGTCAATGCGCAACAGTACGGGCACTTCCTGTTTGCTGCCATCGGGACGGTTGATGGTTAACAGGGCATCTTGCTGGGCTTTGATACCCTGTTCAAGGCCACTGATGTCATATGTTTCATCACCGGTTATACCCAGGGATTCTACACTATCATTGCCTTTGAACTGGAGCGGCAGGACGCCCATGCCTACCAGGTTATTGCGGTGAATACGCTCAAAACTGCGTGCTATCACGGCCTTGACGCCCAGCAGTTGCGTGCCTTTGGCCGCCCAGTCGCGTGAAGAACCGGTGCCATACTCTTCACCACCAAAAATAACAGTGGGTGTGCCACTGGCAATATATTGCATGGCGGCATCGTAAATGGAGATTTGTTCACCCGTTGGCTTGTAAATCGTATCACCTCCTTCATAACGGCTGCCATTGGGCAAGGCCGGAATCATGAGGTTTTTAATGCGAACGTTGGCAAAGGTGCCGCGCATCATGATTTCATGGTTGCCACGACGTGAACCGTAACTGTTGAAATCGGCTTTCATGGTGTTATGTGCCTGCAGCCATTTGCCGGCGGGTGAAGTTTCCTTGATGGAACCGGCCGGAGAAATATGGTCGGTGGTAACGGAATCACCAAAAATACCCAGGGCACGGGCCTGTTTGACAGCGGGCATTTCTGCCGGTGTCATGCTGAAGCCTTCAAAGAAAGGCGGCTCGGCAATATAAGTGGAGCTTGGCCAGTCATAGACATCGCCGGACACGCCCTTGATTTTTTTCCACAAGTCGCCCGGGTTGGTTTTTACCTGGGCATAGTTTTCGCGATAGGCCTTGGGGTTCATCGCCTTGCCAAGCAGCTTCTGGATTTCTTCCTCGCTTGGCCAGATGTCACCCAGCCAGACATCGCCTTTTTTACCTTTGCCTACCGGTTCGGTCATGAGGTCGATATTCAGGGTTCCGGCCAGGGCATAGGCAACCACCAGGGGTGGGGAAGCCAGGAAGTTGGCCTTGATATTGGGGTGAATGCGTGCCTCAAAGTTACGGTTGCCCGACAGAACGGCCGCACAGACCAGGTCGTTTTCAATGATGGCTTCATTGAACTCGGGTTTCAGGTCACCGGCATTGCCAATACATGTGGTGCAGCCGTAGGCGGCGACATCAAAGCCAAGCTGTTCGAGATAGGGAAGCAGGCCGGTTTTGTTCAGGTATTCGGTTACCACACGGGAGCCAGGGGCAAGGGACGTTTTAATATGTTTTTGAACCGTCAGACCGGCCTTGACCGCTTTTTTGGCCAGCAGGCCCGCCGCCAGCAAGACACTTGGATTGGAGGTGTTGGTACACGAAGTAATCGCGGCAATCAGGATGTCACCATTTTTAAGATTGACGCCACTGGATGTTGGTACGGGGACAGAAAATTTCGCTTCGGGCTGGTTGAAGCCGTTTTCCTCTGGCGGCAGGCTGTACAGTTCGGCAAAGGCGTTTTTGACATTGCCCAGTTCGACCCGGTCTTGCGGCCGTTTTGGCCCGGCCAGTGATGGCGATACAGTGTTCAGGTCAAGTTTCAGCAGTTTGGTGTAGTGGATATCTTTCGCCTTGGGCACGCCATACATTTTCTGCTCTTTGAAATAGGTTTGCAGGGCGTCAATTTCTTCTTCGGTTCTGCCTGTTCCCCTGAAGTAATCGATTGTATGGTCATCTACCGGGAAAAAGCCCATGGTAGCGCCATATTCGGGTGCCATATTGGAAATGGTGGCACGGTCGGTCACACTCAGGCTGGCCGTGCCCGGGCCACAGAACTCAACAAATTTACCCACCACTTTTTCTTTGCGCAGCATTTCGGTAATGGTAAGCACCAGATCGGTAGCGGTAACGCCACCACGTAATTCACCGGTTAACTCCACACCAATAACGTCGGGGGTTAGCATGTACAGTGGCTGGCCCAGCATGGCGGCTTCGGCTTCAATGCCACCCACACCCCAGCCCACGACGCCAATTCCGTTAATCATGGTGGTGTGGCTGTCGGTACCCACCAGAGTATCGGGGTAGTAAACGCCATTGCTGTCCTGGTGGACACCGCGCGCCAGGTATTCCAGGTTGACCTGGTGAACGATACCGAATCCGGGAGGGACGACGCCAAAGGTATCAAAGGCCTGCATGCCCCATTTCATGAACTGGTAGCGTTCCTTGTTACGCTGGAATTCGACTTTCATATTAAGATCGAGCGCCTCTTTGCTACCGAAGTAATCGATCATGACAGAGTGGTCGACCACCAGATCCACAGGAACCAGCGGTTCGATCAGTTTCGGGTTTTTGCCCATTTTGCTGGCAACCGAGCGCATGGCGGCCAGGTCGGCCAATAAAGGTACACCGGTGAAATCCTGCAGTACGACACGGGCC
>JAAYHN010000312.1 GCA_012735395.1 Alcaligenaceae bacterium
AAGGAAATAACATGGAACTCAATGGCGCCGATATCGTCGTGCGTTGCCTTGCCGAAGAAGGTGTTCAACACATTTTTGGCTATCCTGGCGGCGCGGTGCTCTACATTTACGACGCAATCTATAAACAGAAAGATTTTCAGCATATCCTGGTTCGTCATGAACAGGCTGCCGTACATGCGGCCGATGCCTATTCACGGACGTCAAATAAAGTGGGTGTCTGTCTGGTTACCAGCGGCCCGGGCTTAACCAATGCGGTTACCGGTATTGCCACTGCCTATATGGACTCCATTCCCATGGTCATTATCAGTGGCCAGGTCAGCACCAAAGCCATTGGCGAAGATGCTTTCCAGGAATGCGATACGGTGGGTATTACCCGTCCCTGCGTCAAGCACAATTTTCTGGTTCGTGATGTAAAAGATCTTGCCGATACCATGCGCAAGGCTTTCTATATTGCGAAAACGGGCCGTCCGGGTCCGGTTCTGGTTGACATCCCCAAAGATGTCTCCATGGCGTTATGCAAATATGCACCGCCCAAATCCGAAGTAAAAATGCGTTCTTACGCACCGGTTGTCAAAGGCCATCACGGGCAAATCAAGAAAGCCGCCCAGCTGTTGCTGAATGCCTCACGCCCCATGATTTATTCGGGTGGTGGTGTGGTGTTGGCCAATGCCTCGGCCGAGCTGCGTGAACTGGTTGAATTGACCGGCGCGCCATGTACCAACACCCTAATGGGTCTGGGCGCGCTTAATGCCAGCTCTGAACAGTTTGTTGGTATGCCCGGCATGCACGGCACTTATGAAGCCAATATGGCCATGCAAAATTGTGATGTGTTAATTGCCATTGGTGCCCGGTTCGATGACCGCGTTATTGGCAATCCAAAGCATTTTGCCCAGGTCAACCGTAAAATCATTCACATCGACGTTGATCCTTCTTCCATTTCGAAGCGGGTCAAGGTAGATATCCCTATCGTGGGTAATGTGAAAGATGTCCTGCTTGATTTAAACGAGCTGGTGCGTGAAGCAGGCGATGTTCGCCAGAAAAACGAAAAAAGCCTTAAAGCCTGGTGGGACCAGATTAAAACCTGGCAAGGTAAAGAATGCCTTAAATACGAGCCTTCCAATAAATTGATCCGCCCGCAGTTCGTGATTGAAAAACTGTGGGAAGTGACCAATGGCGAAGCCTTTGTCACGTCTGATGTTGGCCAGCACCAAATGTGGGCTGCCCAGTATTACCGTTTCAACGAGCCACGCCGCTGGGTTAACTCGGGTGGTTTGGGTACCATGGGTGTCGGCTTGCCGTATGCCATGGGTGTGCAAATGGCCAACCCCGATGCGCAAATTGCGGTTATTACGGGAGACGGTTCCATTCAAATGAATATCCAGGAACTGGGTACCTGCAAACAGTATCATTTCACACCTAAAGTATTGTGCCTTAATAACCGTTATCTGGGCATGGTACGGCAGTGGCAAGAGCTTGATTACGGTGGCCGTTATTCAGAGTCTTATATGGATTCTTTGCCCGACTTCGTCAAGCTGGTTGAAAGCTATGGGCATATTGGCATGCGCATTGAAAATCCTGCAGATGTGGAACCTGCTCTTAAAGAAGCATACGGTAAGTATAAAGACCGTCTGGTTTTTATTGATTTCATTACCGACCCTGCCGAAAACGTTTGGCCAATGGTCAAGGCGGGCAAGGGTTTGACCGAAATGCTGCTGGGTTCAGAAGATCTGTAAGGAGTCGAAATGAAACATGTAATTTCTATTTTGCTGGAAAACGAACCCGGTGCATTGTCACGGGTAGTAGGGCTGTTTTCGGCTCGCGGCTACAATATTGAAACACTTACCGTGGCACCCACCGAAGACGCCACACTGTCCCGTCTTACCATCATGACAACCGGTTCAGAAGACGTGATTGAACAAATCACCAAGCATCTTAACCGTCTGGTAGATGTGGTTAAAGTGGTTGATCTTACCGAAGGTGCCCACGTTGAACGTGAACTTATGCTTATCAAGGTTCGCGCGGTTGGTAAAGAACGTGAAGAAATCAAGCGTATGGCTGATATCTTCCGTGGACATATCGTTGATGTTACCGATAAGTCCTATACGATTGAACTTACTGGTGTCCAGGAAAAAACCCAGGCATTCATTGATGCCCTGGACCGTAGCTCAATTCTTGAAACAGTACGCACAGGCGTGTCCGGAATCGGGCGCGGTGAAAGGATTTTGAAGCTGTAATCGTTGTGAAATCAGGTATTATTCCAATGATGCGGTTCAAACCGTTTTTTTGATTTATAAAAATATATTTTGGGGCTTTAAATGAAAGTTTTTTACGACAAAGATTGTGACCTGTCTTTAATCAAAGGCAAAAACGTTGCCATTATCGGTTATGGTTCACAGGGCCACGCCCATGCACTGAACCTGCATGATTCAGGTGTTAACGTGACTGTTGGCCTGCGCAAAAACGGCGCATCCTGGAACAAGGCCGTTAACGCCGGCCTGAAAGTGGCTGAAGTTGCTGAAGCGGTTAAATCTGCCGACCTGGTCATGATTCTTCTGCCCGATGAAAACATTGCCGAAGTTTACAAAACACAGGTTGCCGACAACCTGAAACCCGGTGCCGCACTGGCTTTTGCCCACGGCTTCAACGTTCACTACGGTCAGGTTGTACCTCGCAGCGACGTTGACGTCATCATGGTTGCGCCTAAAGCACCTGGTCACACTGTACGTGGCACTTATGCGCAAGGCGGTGGTGTTCCTGCCCTGGTTGCGGTTCATCAAGACAACTCCGGTGCTGCCCGTGACGTAGCGCTGTCTTATGCATCTGCCATTGGTAGCGGTCGTGCCGGTATTATTGAAACCAACTTCCGTGAAGAAACCGAAACCGACCTGTTCGGTGAGCAGGCTGTTCTGTGTGGCGGTGCTGTTGAGCTGATCAAAGCCGGTTTTGAAACCCTGGTTGAAGCCGGTTATGCACCTGAAATGGCTTACTTCGAATGTTTGCATGAATTGAAACTGATCGTGGACCTGATCTACGAAGGTGGTATTGCCAACATGAACTACTCCATTTCCAACAACGCTGAATACGGTGAGTACGTTACCGGCCCACGCGTGGTTACCGAAGCAACCAAACAAGCCATGCGCGAAACCCTGAAAGACATTCAAACCGGTGAATACGCGAAAAGCTTCATCCTGGAAAACCAGGCTGGTGCACCTACACTGCGTTCTCGCCGCCGTCTGAATGCCGAGCATCCTATCGAGCAGGTTGGTGCACAACTGCGCGCCATGATGCCTTGGATCGCTGCCAACAAACTGGTTGACCAAACCAAAAACTGATTTTAGTTTGCGGGTTGCGCACTCTCGCGCCACTCGCCAGCTCGTTCCCACGCAGCGCGTGAGACCGAATAAATAGATAGACTACAGGCTCCCACGCTCCCGCGTGGGAGCCTGTTTTTTTTGCCTGTAGACTTTTCCGTTACCACGCGGGAGCGTAGGAACGAATAACCTGTCACTGTCTTTGAAAGCCAATGGCTACGCAGGCAAACGCCAGGGTGTGGGCGCCAGTGTCAAGGTCAGCTATGCGTTTTAAGCGGTAAGGGCGTTACCACGCGGGAGCGTGGGAACGAGTAAACGAATAGATAGACTGCTGGCCCCCACGCTCCCGTGTGGGAGTGAATACCCGCTAATTGAAACATTGCTTAGGGTTCGGGCTGGCAGATTTGCCTGTTTTTAACGGCAAGCAGGGTACGGTAAGCCAGCAGCAAAATAATCACGTTCAATACCAGCAGCAATATACCCGCCAGTATGGGGTAGACACC
>JAAYHN010000031.1 GCA_012735395.1 Alcaligenaceae bacterium
CCATTGACAGGAACAACTCTGTTGCAATCCGGTAAGAAGCACTACCACTACCATAGTTCAGTTTTTGTGGATTGGCTTTGCCCGCCTTAACCAAATCCTCGATAGAGGAATAAGGTGAATCAGCCGGAACCGCCACACCCATGGCGCCAAAGCTTAATTTGGCAAGGGGCGCAAGCTGCTTAACCGGATCATAAGGCAGTTCTTTGAACATGGCCACATTAGTGGCTACCGGAGAATTACTGGCCAAAAGCAAAGTATAGCCATCGGGTTTTGCCTTTACCACCGCCTCTACCGCAATAAAGCTATTACCCCCCGGCTTGTTCTCTACCATTACCGGCACACCCAATCTTTCCGACATTTCCCTGGCAGCAAAACGGGCATTACTATCCGTTCCACTACCTGGAGGAAAAGAAACAATCATTCTGATGGGCTGCTCGGGCCAAGCCGCCACCGCAACATTTAACGCACCAGACAACGCTAACAAACCAAACCCGATCCTTATTTTCCATTTACTCATTATTATGTCTCCCCTGTTTTTTTAGTTTGATTGAACGCCGGCCTCTTCCACTGCCTTTTTCCAACGATCCATTTCCGCCATGATAAATGCGCCATACTCTTCGGGGGAAGAACCCAGGATTTCAGCCCCCTGGCCTTTAAGCTGTTGTGTCATTTTTTCTGAAGCCAATGAATCACGAATGGTTTTATTCAACTTTTCAACCACGGAAACCGGTGTTCCTTTTGGCACCACAACACCCTGCCAGGCACCAATTTCAAAATCTTTCAATACGGTTTCTGAAAGTGTTGGCACATTGGGCAATACATCATTATTGCGCTCAAGGCTGGCCAATGCCAGTGCCTTTACCTTGCCGTCCCTGATAAAGCTTAATGAGTCATTCAAGGTATTAAGCATGAACTGGGTCTGCCCACCAACCAAGTCAACCATGGCAGGTGCACTGCCCTTATAAGGCACATGCTGGGCATTAAGACCAACCCCTTCATTCATCAAAAATGCGCCTAAATGGGTAATATTGCCAGCGCCTGCTGAGCCATAAGATATTTTGTCACCATTTTCCTGAACATAAGACTTAAACTCCTCTACCGTCTTAACCGGCACCTTCGGGTTCACCAGCAAAACCAACGGAATATTGGCAGTACTGCTAACTGGGTCAAACGCTGTCTTCGGATCGTAACTCAACGATTTATACAGTGCCGGACTTAAGGCTATGGAAGAGGTGTTATACAAAATAGTATAGCCATCAGGTTTGGCGGAAGCCACTGCCTGCATACCAATGGTTGCATTGGCACCCCCCTTATTTTCCACAATAACCGTCTGCCCCAGCCTTTCCGTCAATTGCTGGGCAAGCAATCTTGCAACAATATCCGTAGGACCACCGGGTGGAAAGGGCACAACCATGGTCACCGGTTTTTCGGGCCACTGAGTTTGCTCCGCCATTGCTGCGGTATGTAAGGCAAATGTTGCCACTGCAAGTGAAACTGTTTTTATAATCATCTTGCCATTCATTATTTTGTCTCCTGAAAAAATTATTATCCCGGGCACAGCTCTCCAGTTAATATGGAAAGAACTGTTTCCCCCTCTTGCCCCAATACATGATGACCCAATTTTTTGGCCCAGTAGGATTGGGACCCTGCCTCACTCTTGAACTCCCTGACTCGCCTGGTATAAAAATGCAATGCGTATTCTTCGGTAATCCCGATTGCCCCATGAACCGCATGCGCAATATCCGCCACCTGATCGGACACGAAACTAACCTGGTATTTGGCAATTGCCAGCAAATTGGAATCAGGCAAATAACCATTGCTGTTACATGCCATTTGCGCAGCCATGCGGGCAGCCCATACCTGTTCTGCCAGCACACTGATTTGGTGCTGGATTGCCTGGAACTTGCTTAAAGGCCTGCCAAATTGCTGCCGCTGGTTGGCATATTCAAGCGTCATCTCAAATATTTTTTCCATGGCGCCCACACTGGGCACCAATGCAGCCAATGCGGCCAGGTTGCGTAAACTCTCCACAGCCTGCGCAGACACATCCAGCCGGATCGCATCTTCCAGACGCCAGCTCACACTGGCAAACAAGCCTGCGTGATAAATTTCATTGACCACTGCCTTTTCCCGGGAAAGCAAATAGCATGACTGCCTGGCCAACACTAAAAAATGGCCTGCCCGGTGACCAAAAGGCAATTTATTAATCACTATCTGCCCTTGCCCCTCGGATACCTGCACCCCCATGGCGGCCATCACAATAGATCCATCGGGTACAGTCAAGCCATTGCCATCCAGCCAACGCCTGGCCAGCAGGGTGCTGGCAAAAGGAACGGGCAAGTTAACATATCCTTCCAGCTTAAACAGGTTCCCCGCTTCTTTCAGGCTCAGACCTGCTCCTCCTTTTTCTTCTGGCAGCATCACATCCAGAAAACCGGAAGCCGCTATTTCTGACCAGGCCGCTTCATAATCAGCGCACGATAAATCCAGGCTGTGGCCGGATTTTTCTGAAATACCGGCAAACAAACGGGCCACGGCCTCATCAAAAAGATTATCCATACTTGAATTGTCCATTTTTGCCTCTTCTTATCGTAAGCCCAGACCCCGGGCAATAATTCCCCGCAAGATTTCACGAGTACCGCCACGCAAGGAATAGGAAGGACACACCTGATCTACCAAAGCCAGAGTCTTTATCAATTCTATTGAAGGCGTCCATTCAGGATGCTCACCCATGCAATCGGCAATCAGCTTGGGAATATCCTGCTCAAGTCCGGTGCCATAATCCTTAACCAGCGATGCCTCTACCGAAGGGTTTTCACCCTTGGCCAGTTTGCCGGTAATCGCCAAAGACATGGTTCTTAACACGGCAAGCCGGGCAACAATGCCACCCAGCGTTACCTGCACCTGCCCGGACTCCCAGCCTTGCTGCCTGCATTCTTTCAGGAAACACTCCACCAGGGCCATACTGGAATAAATACGTTCAGGGCCACTGCGCTCAAAGGCAAGCTCGGCATTCACCTGTTCCCAACCATCGCCTTCATTGCCAATCAGGGCGTCATCGGCCAGCTGTACGTCAGAAAAAAACACTTCTGAAAAGTGCGCATCACCAGCCACATCAACAATGGGACGCACGGTTACGCCCGGCAGGCTCAAATCAACAATCACCTGAGACAAACCTTTATGCCGGTCTCCTGCTTCACCTGAAGTGCGCACCAGGGCAATCATGTAATGTGATTGATGGGCATTCGTTGTCCATATCTTGCTGCCATTCAGCAGCCAGCCTTTGTCATTTTTTTGTGCCCTGGTTTTAATGCTGGCAAGATCGGAACCGGAGTTGGGTTCGCTCATGCCAATACAGAAAAAAGCCTCACCCTGGCAAATCTTTGGCAAATAAAACTGCTTCTGCGCCTCGGTGCCATAACGCAGAATTAATGGGCCACTCTGGCGATCGGCAATCCAGTGAGCGGATACCGGCGCCCCCGCCCCCAACAGTTCTTCTGACAATACGAAACGGGAAAAATAGCCTTTTTCCGCACCGCCGTACTGCTTGGGCAAGGTCAGCCCCAACCAGCCTTTGGCGGCCAGTTTTTTACTGAACCCGGCATCAAAACCCATCCAGGAACGGGCCCGTGCATAGGCATCCATTTCCTGCGTGGCTTCTTTAATAAAAGCCCGCAGCTCACGTCGAAATTGGTTTTCTTCTTGCGGAAGATAAGCCAGGTCAAGAACATCAAGCATAATTAACAACCTGTTTGATTCAATCTTCAAATTATTATTGATTGGGTTTCCAATTAACGTCCTGACAGCATGCGGGTAACGTCATACGTGATCACCATCACTCCATCCTGGTTTTTGATATCCACCCGTGTCGAGACCACTGCACGGTTCAGTTTTGACGTTGGCCGAACCTGAGTCACTTCTACTTCAGCCCAGACGGTATCACCGGCTACGACCGGTGCCAGCATTTTTTTATGAACCTCCAGCAAGGCCAAGCCGGTACCCTGCACCATAGTTTGCATCAACAAACCCTCAATAATGCTGTAAGTCAATGCACCGGGTACCGGACGCCCCTGAATGGCACCGGCATTAAAGGTTTTATCAATAAAAATGGTTTCCAGCATGCCGGTGGCACTAATGAAATTGACAATATCGGTTTCGGTAATCGTGCGTTTGAATGTTTTGAATTTTTGCCCTACTGCCAGATCCTGCCAGTAAAAACCTTCACCCAATAATTTTGCTTCCTGTGTCATTTTCTATCTCCTGAAATGTATTGTTTAGTTCATCAAGACTTTATTTGATGAGTTGCTGTTCATAAAATTGTTGGA
>JAAYHN010000313.1 GCA_012735395.1 Alcaligenaceae bacterium
ATTAAATCGTACAAGCAGCCATCGTCTGGCTATGTTCCGCAACATGTCTGTATCCCTGATCCAGCACGAAGCGATCAAAACAACATTGCCTAAAGCCAAAGAGCTGCGCCGTGTCATCGAACCCCTGATCACTTTAGCCAAAGAGCCAACCCTGGCCAATAAACGCCTGGCATTTGCCCGTTTGCGCGATCGTGATGCTGTAGTTAAACTGTTTGCTGAAATCGGTCCTCGTTTCCAGGAGCGTAACGGTGGTTACACCCGCATCCTTAAAATGGGTTTCCGTCAAGGCGACAACGCGCCTATGGCTTTCATGGAACTGGTTGACCGTCCTGAAGTTGCAGACGAAGTAGTTGACGCTGAGTAAATCTCAGTTTCACAAAAAAGCACCCTTAACGGGTGCTTTTTTTGTTTTAGTTGGCTGATTTCCGGCTGCTATGCCATATTGCGCTTAAGAAGCGTAATATGTTTGTTATGGGGTACCTGTTATTGTTTTATATCAAGTATTGTTCAAATCAATCGGGTATCGTTAAAAAGTGGCAAGCCTGGTGCTGCCGATTGTGTTGAGAGCAAACTATGAAAATTGAACCGGTTATACTTGATCAGTGGTATCCCGTTGCAACAGAAGATGCCGTACAGGCTGGCAAGGTTTACAGCACACAGCTGCTGGGTCAGCCAATTGAATATCGTCTGGATGAAAACGGTGAGCTTTTTGCCACGGACAGTGCAAGCGGGCAGCCCTTGCAAACACTGAAAAAGTATTACACCTGCTGGGTCAGCCTGGGCAAACCCGGTGATATTTTTGAACTGCCCGAATTTGCGGAAACAGACCGTCGCATTGTTGCCGCCGGCTCAATCCGTGTGCATGCCTCAGGCTTGCGTGTCGTGGAAAACTTCCTGGATATGGCACACTTTCCTTTTGTGCATGCGGGTATTCTGGGTGAGCAGCCTTATACCGTAGTCAAGCCTTATCAGGTTGATATTGAAAATGATGAGATTTTTGCCCGTGATTGCGGGTTTTATCAGCCAAAGGCGGCCTTAAGCAATGAAGGTGGCCTGAATATTGAATATATTTACCGGGTAAGCAGCCCGTTTAATGCGATGCTATATAAAACCTGCCCGATGCAACCCGCAAGAATGGATGTTATTGGCCTGTTTGTGCAGCCCTGTACCGAAGAATGGAGCATTGTCCATGTACCCATGGCTTACCTTGATGATCACGCCAGCCTGAAAGATTTGCGCCTGTTCCAGCAGACTATTTTTGGCCAGGATATTACTATTCTCAGTAACCATATCCCGCGTAAAATGCCGCTGTTATCCAGTATTGAAACGTCAAGCCGGGCAGACAGTGTTTCGGTAGCCTATCGCCGCTGGTTACATGAAAAAGGGGTACGTTACGGTACCTGGCAGGAAGTTTAAGGGCCCCTGGTAAATAATCGGAAAAAGAATATGACTATGTTTGAAGATAAATGGTATCCCGTTGCCAGGGCTGATGAACTGGTTTTACGCCACGTCTATCATGCGCAATTAATGGGTGTTGAACTGGCTTTGTGGCGTGCCGATAGCGGTGAGGTGAATGCCTGGGAAAACCGCTGCCCGCATCGCAGTGTACGTCTTACATTGGGCGTCAACACCGGGCAGACCCTGAAATGCCAATACCACGGCTGGCAATATCAGTCAGGAGACGGCCAGTGTTCTGTGGTTCCTTCATCAGGCGATGGCAGTGTTCCTCATTCCTTATGTGCCAAAAGCTTTTCTGTGATAGAAGACAATGGGCTGCTGTGGGTTAACCTGACACGGGATTATTTAAGCGTGCCCAAAACGCTTAAGCATGAGTTTGTGCTGCCTTCCACCTTATTGCGCAGTATTACCATTCATGCCCCACAGGATCTGGTGCAAACAACGCTGTCGCGTTTCTGTCATTACGACAGGCATGTTGATAAAACCACGTTCCAGACACATGAAGCGGACTTCATGGTACAGGCCCTTTGGCAGGAGTATATGCAAACCGTCGAAGTCCTGTTTATGCTGCAGCCCGCACATGAGCAGAAAACCGTGCTGCATGTCATGTGCAACCAGGAAGATGATGCCCTGAAATGGACCCGTCGCATTAACCAGGCCTTAACTGTCATTAAGCGTGAGCTGGAAGCGGGCAGGGATGTAAAAGAAGTAATACCGGTGATTGCGCCAAGTCCCGTGCAAACCTTGCCACGCTGGTTGCCGGCGCGGGTGATTGAGCGAAAAATGATCGCCGACCAAGTCATGGCATTCCGTTTGCACTTGCCTTCTTTTAACCGCTTCAGGGGGATAGAGGCCGGTGCGCATATCGATATTAAAACACCGGAAGGCCTAGTGCGCCAATATTCCCTGGTTGAATGGGATAGCGCAGAACAGGAACTGCTGATTGGCGTCAAGCTGGAGCCGGAATCCAGGGGCGGCTCTGCCTCTATGCATAATAGCGTGCATGAAGGGGCCGTGCTGGAAGTTTCGGCACCCAAAAACCATTTCAGGCTGGTGCCCAACCAGGCGGCGCTGTTAATTGCAGGGGGAATTGGCGTTACACCGATTGTGTCAATGGCGGCCCAGCTTAAGCGTCATAAACTGCCTTATCATCTGCATTATTTTGTACGTAATATTTATTCGCGCGCCTTTGTAGACCAGCTTAATGCGCTGGGTAATGTATCGTTTTACCAGGGTATGCTGCCAGAGGAAGTGGCGACTGAACTCAAACCCATTCTGGCTAAAGTCACGCTGGAACAGCCGCATGTTTATGTTTGTGGCCCTAAAGGTTTGCTGGATACGGTTTACCGGGTCATTAAAGACAATGACTGGTCTCATATACAGGTGCATTACGAATTGTTTGCCAATGCCGTCAGCCACACCGATGAACATACTTTCAAGGTGACCCTGGCCAAGTCAGGCATGAGTTATATTATTCCTTCCGGCGTCAGTATTACCGATGCCCTGCGTGAGTATGGGGTTCATATTGACACTTCCTGTGAGCAGGGGGTTTGCGGCACCTGTTATACCAAAGTGCTGTCAGGTGAAATAGAGCATAAAGATGTTTACCTGAATGAGGAAGAAAAACAGGGTCAATCCTGCATAATGCCCTGTGTGTCACGTAGTGCAAAGGGTGATCTGGTACTGGATATATAGGAACGGGAATGTTAAAACTATACGATTATGAACTGTCCGGAAACTGTTATAAGGCCCGTTTGCTGCTAAGTATCCTGGGGCTGGAGCATGAACTGGTCCCGGTTGAGTTTTTCCCGGCCAAAGAGCACAGAAAATCATCATTTCTGGCGGTTAACCCGTTGGGGCAATTGCCGGTGCTTGATGATAACGGTTTCGTTGTGCGCGACTCCCAGGCCATTCTGGTTTACCTGGCCTGTAAGTATGATGAAAGCGGCAAATGGTATCCGCTCGACGATGCCGTTCGTCTTGCCCAAATGCAAATGTGGCTGTCATTTGCCAATGAAATTACGGCAACGGCTTCAGTTGCCCGTCAGGTTGAACTGTTCCAGTATGATATGGATGCTGTCACGGCACGTAAAAAAGCCCGTGAACTGTTTACCGTAATAGATGAACACTTGTGGTTTGCCGAAAAAGCCGGCCAGCAATGGTTGTGTTCGGGTGAACACCCCACGATCGCCGATCTGGCCTGTTTCCCCTATATTATGCTGTCTGATGAAGCCGATATTTCACTGATAGACTATCCGGCCATCCGGCGCTGGACCGACCGGGTTAAAGCCATTCCCGGCTTTAGCACCATGTCGGGCATTTTCAGCGCGGCAAGCAATTAGTTTTTATTTAACCAACACCCTGTCCAACGAGCTTGAAAATTTACCGGCATTCTGGAAACCCACTACCCGGATTTTTTCCAGCTCCTGGCCCTGGGCATTGAAAAAGATAATGCCTGGTGGGCCAAACAGTTTAAACCGCTTCAGCAGTTCACGGTCAGCTTCGTTGTTTTTGGTCACGTCTACCTGAAGCAGAAGCATTTGTGCCATTTTCTGTTTGACGGCAGGGTCTGAAAAAGTGAACCTTTCCATTTCCTTGCAGGAAATGCACCAGTCAGCGTAAAAATCAAGCATGACGGGTTTGCCTGCCCCGGCAACGGTTTTATTCAGTTCTGCCAGTGATTTGACCTGGATGAAAGGGGTTTCTTCATGTGCCTGGGCGGGTGCTGCGCGGGTGTTGTTGCCCGAGGCTGTCACGGTGTAATTGCTGCCCGTAATACCTTTCAGGGGGGTTAACAGGCTTTGGCTGCCACCGGCCAGGCCCAGCATTAGCAGGGCAGCCCAGACAGCAGCCAGCAGGCCGCTTGCCTTGAGTAACAGTTTCAGGATGCCCTGTTCGCTTGTATAGGGCGTAAAGGTACCCAGCAGCAGGGCCAGGCAAAAAGCCAGGAAGGCCCAGGCCAGCATATGGAACCAGACCGGTGTGACAGGCATGATCATCCATAGGGCGGTGGCCAGCAGCAGCAGGCCGCAAAAATATTTGACGCCTTCCATCCAGGGGCCGCTTTTAGGCAATAAAGCCCCGGAAGAGGTGCCCAGGATAAGCAGTGAAACGCCCTGGCCCCAGGCCAGTACAAAAAGCGCCAGGCCACCGGTAAATACATCACCGGTTTGTGAAATAAACAGCAATACACCCGCCAGCGGTGCAGCCACGCAGGGGCCGCATATCAGGGCAGATACCATTCCCATGAAAAAAGCATTGCCCATGCGCCCTCCAGGCATACGGGATACTTTTTGATTCAGGGAAGATTGCATGGAGGCCGGCATTTGGATGGTGAATGCACCAAACATGCCTAATGCGAGAATAACCAGGGCAATGGAAAACAGGCCCAAGACCCAGGGGTTTTGTATCCATGCTGCCAGGACAGCCCCAATGGATGCGGCGACAATACCCAGTATGGTATAGACGATAGAAGTGCCCAGTACATACATTAAGGTCAGTTTCAGGCCGCGAATGCGGGAAGCGGGGGCATCGGTGCTTTTTTTGTCACCCACCACGATGGCCAGCAGGATGGGCAGCATGGGCAGTACGCAGGGCGTGAAAGACAGCAGCACCCCCAAGGCAAAACAGATCAGGACTATTTTCAATAAGCCGGCATTGTTCAGCCAGGAGGCGATATCGGTATCGCCCGCGTCAAACAGGGAAACATCGTTTTGGCTGTCAATATTGCTGCCACCTGCAGCCGGCCCGCCCAGCACGGCGCCTTTGCCGGCGGTGATTTCATAACCTGTTGCGGTGGGGCTCAGGCTGATGTCGTAGCTTGTGGGCGGGTAGCATAAACCGGCATCGGCGCAACCCTGGCCAATAATTTCAAGGTTAAAGGGGGTGTCACTGGCTTTAATGGGCAGGAAAATGTCTACCTTGTCGTAGTACACCTCCATTTCCTGGTCAAAGGTGGGATCGTATTTAACCAGCCCGGCAACGGGGTATTCGGGAGTGCCCAGCAGGCTTGCCGCCTGAGAGGCGTTTTCATTGTCATCTTTAATATGAAACTCAAAACGCTCCCGGTACATATAGTATTTGGGGGCAACCTTGAAGTGGATGTGCAGCCTGTTTTCGGTTTGCATTTGTGCCGAAAATATAAAGGCCTTTTCCGGATCAAGAAAATCTTCTTCGGCGTGCAGGGGGGTAAAAATGGTGCTTGCGGCTAGCAGGAACAGGCTTAGCAGCCAGAAAAACTTCTTGTACAGCGTTGTTGTCATAACCGGTTAACTCATTCTTTTGTTTGTTGCTGAATCCAGTAAAGATAGGGGGTATGCCCACCCATAATGGGTAATACAATCACTTCGGGCATGTCATAAGGATGCAGTTCAACAATTTTCTGAATGCATTCTTTCTGGCGTGCTTCGGTGGTTTTGATGGTTAAGGTGATTTCTTCGGTTCCCTCGACCTCGTTTTCCCACAGATAGATAGACAGGCCCGGTGCACTAAGGTTCACACAGGCAGCCAGTTTTTCTTCAACAAGAATGTGGGCGATGCGTTTACCCAGCAGCGTATCGGGAACCGTGCTGTAAATAACAATACCTTGACTGGAAGCTTTCATGAATGGGCCTTTGCTGTAAACACAAAGGCCATTTTAGCCGAAGAATGGGTTTGTTTCGTTGCTTTGGCTCAAGAAAGCGGGGGAGGAGATAGCTTAGCTTTCCAGCAGAAGCCGGTTTTTTTCTGAAATACCAATGCCCGACCAGTTATTGCCCAGTTCGGTTACCAGGACACTGTCGTTGGCATTAAGGGCGGGTAAAAGCAGGTCGCGTACCTGCTCGGTGGTTAAGTCGGTGGAAACAATATAGCTGGTGTCAAAACTGTGCCAGCGATTGGGGAAGTTATCGTTGATGATTTGTTTTAAACGGACAAAACGCGAGCCAAGCAGGCGCAGATCGTATGTAATCAGGATTTTCATGTTATTACCCCAAGGTTGGAAGTGGATGTTGTTATTGACTATGGTAATGACATTTCAAAATAATATCTACGGGAAAAGATCAGGGTTTTTGATATATATGCTAAACGCAGGCGTTCCCACGCAAGTGAAAATACCCCAAAAAGTTGAATGGGTGCCCAACTTTTTGGGGTCGGTTCAGGTATGGGAACGAGAGCCGGGTAATATGGCGTTTTGATTCAGCCTGTGGGCGTGCTTAGCGCTGGGTCAGGATACGGGCGGCATCAATGGCAAAGTAGGTCAGGATGCCATCGGCACCGGCACGCTTGAAGCATAGCAGGGACTCCATCATGACTTTATCGTGGTCCAGCCAGCCATTGATGGCAGCGGCCTTGATCATGGCGTATTCGCCACTGACCTGGTAGGCGTACGTGGGCATTTTGAAATATTCTTTCACGTCGCGCACGATATCCAGATAAGGCAGGCCGGGTTTGACCATGACCAGGTCTGCGCCTTCTTTGATATCGGCAGCGACTTCACGCAGGGCTTCATGACGGTTGGCCGGGTCAATCTGGTAGGTCATTTTATTGGATTTGCCCAGGTTGGCGGCCGAGCCCACGGCATCACGGAAGGGGCCGTAAAAAGCGCTGGCATATTTGGCGGAATAAGCCATGATCCGGGTGTAAATATGATTATTGGCTTCAAGGGCCTGGCGGATGGCACCGATACGACCGTCCATCATGTCACTGGGGGCGACATAATCGGCACCCGCTTCGGCCTGGACCAGTGCCTGGCGAACCAGCATGTCAACGGTGGGTTCATTCAGTACATAACCGGACTCATCGATCAGGCCATCCTGTCCGTGGCTGGTATAAGGATCCAGGGCCACATCACACAAGATGCCCAGCTCGGGGAATTCTTTTTTCAGGGCCGAGATAACCCGTGGAATCAGGCCGTCGGGATTGGCGGCTTCGGCGCCATCAGGGGTTTTTAAAGCGGGGTCTATGGATGGGAAAAGTGCCATCACGGGTATGCCCAGCCTGACACATTCTTCGGCTACCGGCAACAGGGTGTCAATCGAGTAACGCACAACCCCGGGCATGGAAAGGACAGGCTCTTGCGAGTTGGTGCCTTCCTGGACAAAAACGGGGTAAATCAGATCGTTGACTGACAGTATGTTTTCCTGAACCAAACGACGGGAGAAATCATCACGACGATTGCGACGGGGGCGGGAAGCAGGGAAATCGGCAGTAAGAATGGAAGTCATGGTACAACCTTTGGGGAAATCCAGTTAATAATTTTCAGGTCGGCCTCTTCAAGACCAATGCGGTGGGTTGATGAAAAAGGGATGGCATCAAGGGTGCCAATATCGGCCAGGTCTTTCCGGACGGCGGCTACCGCTTTCAGGCGTTGGCCATAAGGGAGCTTGTCTGCTTTGGTTAATAGGGCAATGACGGGCTTGCCGGTAGGCGCAATCCAGTTTGCCAGACGACGGTCGAGATCGGTGACGCCACGGCGAATGTCAATTAATAATACAATGCCGGCCAGGGAGCTGCGTTCACGCAGATAGGCACCCAGGACATCGGCCCATTCTTCACGGGCATCGCGGGCAACCGAGGCATAGCCATAACCGGGCAAATCCACCAGAAAGCCGAGGGGCTGTTCGGGATCGATGGGATCGGGCAGGCCAAACATATTGATCAGGCGGGTACGACCGGGGGTTTTACTTGAAAACGCCAGCCTTTTCTGGTTTGCCAGAACATTGATGGCCGATGATTTACCGGCGTTGGAACGGCCGACAAAGCATACTTCGGGAACCGAGGGTTCAGGGAGTTGATGCAATTTGGCGGCAGAGGTATAGAATGATGCCCGATGTAAAATTGACACAGGTAAGCTCAAATAAAATAAAAATAAGCCCCTATTGTATAATTCTTATCCATAAAAATCGCCTAAATTTGGTGTTTGAGGTTTATACTCCTACGTTTATAAGCATTATCTTTTACAATAGACGCTAATTTAGACAAATGCGTACTGATCCACTGTGATCATAGAGGGTATTCATGAAGCAAGTTTTATCAAAAATTTTAGTGACTGGTGGCGTTGTGATGGGCCTGGCCATGAGTTCGTCCAATTTCGCAATGGCCCAGTCAGCCAAGCCAGATGTCAAGGTTGGTGAAGCACTGTATATGAATGGTGACATGTCGCGCGGTATCCTGGCCTGTGTGGCCTGTCATGGCGCAGAGGGTAACAGCATGGTGCCCATGTATCCAAACCTGGCAGGCATGCCATATGAATACATCGTCAATCAGCTCAAGAGCTTCCAGGCACCGGCAAACGGCAACAAGAGCGAAATGCGTAAAGATGCAGCCGGCAATCCAACACTAATGGATCCAATCGTGGCCCAAATGAAGGCCGAAGACATGCAGAATCTGGCTCTTTACATCAGCAAGCAGAAACTGACACAGCCTGCCACCGCCAAACTGGGTGCCGATCTTGACGTTGTCAATCGTGGCCGTGAAATCTGGCGTGCCGGTATCCCCGATCGCAATGTACCCGCCTGTGCTTCATGTCATGGTGCAACCGGTCAGGGCATGCCTTCCGCGTTTCCCCGTTTGTCCGGCCAGCATCCTGAATATATCGAGTCCCAGCTTATTGCCTTTGCCGACGGGCACCGTCCACATGGTGGCAATGAAAACATGATGGGTGAAGTTGCCAACCGCATGAATCGTGCCGATATCAAGGCTGTTGCCGACTACGCAGCTGGTATCCGTTAATTTTTTCCCCGTTTGTGAATTTGGGGAACTTTTTCAGATAGCACTATCTAAGATTGGGAGTCCACTACCGGAACTCCCTTTTTTCTTATGTCTCAACAAAAAATAGTAAAACCTGCCCCCGCCAGAAAATGGGCCTCTGATTTTTTTGAACTGATGGGCTCCATGCGCTTTGCCGTGAGCCTGCTGTCTTTTATCTGTGTTGCCAGTATTATTGGTACGGTGCTGCAGCAGAACCAGACAGATCTGCAATATACCGATCAGTTCGGTACATTCTGGTATACCGTTTTCAGTAAATTTGGCGTTGCCCAAATTTATAACACCTGGTGGTTCCTGGTTATTATGGGTTTTCTGGTTATTTCAACCACGGTTTGCCTAATCCGGAACACACCTAAAATGGTTAAGGATATGCGTTCTTTCCGGGAATATATCCGTGAAGGCAGTTTGCGTGCATTTCCGCACAAAATCAATGTCGATGTCCCGCACGAGCAGGAAACGGCCATACGCATGTCCAAGTCCTGGCTGAAAAAAGAGGGCTATACGTTTAAAGAGAAAGTTTCCGATAACGGAATTTTGCTGGCCGCCAAAAAAGGCAGCAGCAATAAGCTGGGCTATATATTTGCGCACGTGGCCATTGTGGTTATCTGTATTGGTGGCCTGCTTGACAGCGAGTTGCCCAATCGCCTGCAAATCTGGTTTGGTGGTAAAGCGCCCATTCCTGCAACGGCCAAATATATCTCCGATGTCACCGACAGCTCGCGTTTTTCCACAAGCAATCCAAGTTTTCGCGGGAATGTGTTAATTACCGAAGGCAATAATTCCAGTTTTGCCTTGCTGGGCTTGGGGGGCGAGCAGTATTTGCAGGTTCTGCCATTTGATATCAAGCTGAATAAATTTATTATCGAGTACTACCAAACCAATGGCATGCCCAAGCGTTTTGCCAGTGACGTGACCATTACCGATCTGGCCACCAAAGAAGTACAGAACCAGATTATTGAAGTGAATCACCCATTTACCATGCATGGTATTACCCTGTACCAGTCCAGTTTTGACGACGGTGGTTCCAAATTGCAGTTAACCGGCTATCCGGTCAAGGGGGCAGGAACGGAAACCTTTGAACTAAGCGGGGAAGTGGGTGGTGAGTCGCAGTTAACCACGACGCTTAACGGCAGGCAACAGGTATACCGTGTCAGATTTGATGATTTCAGCCCAATCAATGTAGAAAACCTGAATGCGGCCAGTGACGAGGGTATGCAGCCCAAAAGCTTCCAGGATCAGGTGGTGGCCGTAACCGGCAGTGCCGCCAGCAAAGAAAAGGAAGTGCAAAATATTGGCCCCAGCGTCAGTTACACCCTGTTTGATGATAAAAACCAGGCCATTAAGTACAATAACTACATGCTGCCGGTGCCGCTTGATAATACCTTGGTGTTTCTGGCCGGGATACAGTTGCCCGGTGAAGGCATGTTCCGGTATATTCGCATTCCGGCCGATGAAAAAGCCACAATGAATGAGTTCATGGCCTTGCAGGCCGCCTTTGATAATCCCGGCATGCGGGAAAAGGCAGCGCAAATTTATGCGGAAAAAGTCAGGGATGGCCGCATTGATCCGGCCACGGTAACCGAATTGGCAAAACGGGCATTGGCTATTTTCGCCCGGGGCGGGTTTAATGGTATTGATCAGTATGTAGACGGGGAAAGTGTGCCTGAAGCGGAACGCATCCCCGAAAACCTGCGGGAACCCATGAAACGGATTCTGCGTGAATACCTGCTTTTCAGTGCGATTGAATTGCGTAACCTGGTGCGGGCAGAAAACGGCCTGCCTGCCGTTGAGTTCAGTGAGCAGGAAGACGCTGAAAAACAGGCGCGCTGGTTTGACCTGTCCTTGCGCGCCATGTCTGATTTCAATACGTATCCGGCACCGGTTATGTTGCAGCTGAAAACTTTCGAGCATATTCAGGCGAGTGTATTGCAGGCGACACGCTCACCGGGTAAATGGATTGTATACCTGGGTTCACTGTTTCTCATGATTGGTGTGTTTGCCATGTTTTATATCAAAGATCGTCGTATTTGGATGTGGATAAAACCGGGCACGGATGCAAATAGCAGTAAAATAATGTCAGCAATGACGTCACAAAAAAGAACACTCGATTTCAATCGTGAATTCGAGCGTTTCAGGCAGGACTTTTCAGGTTTGGCTAAAAAGTAGGAATTGATTATGTCTAATACCGCAGTACAATCTTCTCCAGGCATGTCTCGTCCGCTGGCAAAATGGGAAGAAAACATTTCAGAATCAGGTGATAAACGTGGCTTGCGCGGCAAGCCCGACTGGACCGATTTGTTGTTTTTTCTGGTTCTGGCAGTTGGGGCGGCCTATGCTATTGTTACCTATCCGAATGAAATGGATATTTATGAGAAATTCATTCTGGCCGGTGCAACCGTAGGCTTTACCTGGGTAGGCTGGTTATGGCGTCCATTACGCAGTCTCATGATCGCCTGTGGCCTGTCTGCCTTGCTGGCCATCTGGATTTACGATGGTGATCTGGCACAGGCGGACACTCAGTTCCTGCTCAAATACCTGCTGTCCTCCCAGTCGGCCATTTTATGGATGTGTGCCCTGTTTTTCATGGCTACCATTGTTTACTGGATAGGTTATGTCAGCCAAACTGCCGCCTGGATGGGCACCGCCTTTACCTGGGCCGGTGTTTTTGCCGGCTTTACCGGTTTGCTGGTGCGCTGGCGCGAAGGTCACCTGATCTCTCCCGATATGGGGCATATTCCGGTCAGTAACCTGTACGAAGTGTTCGTGCTGTTCTGCCTGATTACCGCCCTGTTCTATCTGTACTATGAAAAGCGCTATAACACGCGCGCCCTGGGCGGTTTTGTACTGCTGGTTATTTCCTCGGCTGCCATTTTCCTGCTCTGGTATACCTTCGAGCGTGATGCCGCTTCCATTACCCCTCTTAACAATGCGCTGCGCAGCTGGTGGATGAAGCTGCACGTACCTGCCAACTTTATTGGTTACGGTACTTTTGCCCTGTCAGCCATGGTGGGTTTTGCCTATCTGGTCAAGCAACATGGCGAAACGGTTTCCTGGAAGCCCATGATACCTTTGTTGCTGGTTGGCGGTGCGCTGGTGTCAGAGCCGTTTATTTTCAGTGACAAAGACAATTTCGGTTTCTGGATCGTGTACTTTGGTATTAGTGTGCTGATTGTGGCCGGTATTTTGCTGGCTCGCAAAACCATTGCCAGTAAATTGCCCCCCCTGGAAGTGCTTGATGACATCATGTATCGCGCCATTTCCATTGGCTTTGCCTTTTTTACCGTGGCGACCGTACTGGGGGCGCTATGGGCGGCCGATGCCTGGGGTACCTATTGGCAGTGGGACCCTAAAGAAACCTGGGCCTTTATTGTATGGCTGAACTACGCTGCCTGGCTGCATTTGCGCTTAATGAAAGGCATGCGTGGCACGATTGCGGCCTATTGGGCACTGGCGGGTCTCATTATTACCAGCTTTGCTTTCCTTGGGGTAAACATCTTCCTGTCAGGTTTGCATTCATACGGTGAGTTGTAAACAACAGGCATCAAGGCAGTAAAAGCCCCTGAACTCCTCGTTCTGAATTGACCCCCTAAAGTTGAATAGGTGTCCAACTTTAGGGGGTCAGTTCATTCCCCGCGTGGAACGTCTATCCGGTTTCTTCTGTTGCAGCGGAAACATCATTCGGGTTTGCTCCGACGCCGCTTCGCGCCGAAGTCGCCGCACCCGAACGATGTTTCCGCTTTTTGCATGTTGGAGTATGCCTGGCATACACGCACATAGGTAATCGGGCGGGAGAAAGCCCGACCGGGAGATGACATTAAGGCAGGATTTGTTCGCCTTCAAACAGGTCTTCAAGTTTTTCACGCTGGCGAATGATATGGAACTGGTCGCCATCAACCATGACTTCGGCTGCACGCGGGCGGGTGTTGTATTGGCTGGCCATAACAAAAGCATAGGCACCGGCCGATTCCAGTGCCAGAATATCGTCTTGCTGTACGGCAATCTCCCTTTGTTTGGCAAGCCAGTCGGCACTTTCGCAGACCGGGCCAACAATGTCATACAGGGCACCGGTTTCATTGCGTGGTTTGACGGCCAGCAAGCCGTGGTAGGCATCGTACAGGGCAGGGCGCATCAGGTCGGTCATGGCGGCATCAACAATCGCAAAATTGCGTGCTTCGGCGTGTTTCAGGTACTGTACCCGTGTCAGCAGGACACCGGCATTGCCCACCAGGGAACGGCCTGGTTCCAGTACCAGTTGCAAGTGGCTAAAGCCGCGCTGTTCCAGTTTGGCCAGAACCGGGTCAAGCAGTTCTTTGGGGTTCAGCGGTATTTCATCGGTATAGCGTATGCCAAGGCCGCCGCCAATATCCAGATGCTCGATCTGAACGCCTTGCAGGGCAAGCAGATCAAGCAGGTTCAGCAGTTTGTCCAGGGCGTCAAGGTAGGGGCTGACTTCGGTAATTTGTGAACCGATATGGCAGTCGACGCCGACGATTTTAATGCCGGGCAGGCTGACCGCTTTCTGGTAGGCGGCAGGTGCTGTATTTATTTCAATGCCAAACTTGTTTTCTTTCAGGCCGGTGGAAATATAGGGGTGTGTTTTGGCATCGACATCGGGATTGACGCGCAATGAAACTGGTGCCGTTTTACCCAGGCGTGAAGCGATTTCAGAGATACGTTCAAGTTCGGCAACTGACTCAACGTTGAAGCATTTGATATTTGCCTCGAGGGCGGCTTCTATTTCCCAATCCTGTTTACCAACGCCTGAAAATACTATCTTGCCGGCTTGGGCGCCGGCTTTCAGGGCACGGGCCAGTTCGCCACCCGAGACAATATCAAAACCGCTACCCAGTTTGGCAAATTCATTTAATACGGCCAGATTGGAGTTGGCTTTCATGCCATAGCAAACGAGGACATTATGCCCATTGATGGCGTCCTGGTAGGATTGCCAGGCAGCCTTCAGGGCTGCGCGGGAATAAACGTATAAGGGGGTGCCCAGTTCACGGGCTAGGGTTTCAAGGGAAACCCCTTCGGCAAAAAGGGTGCCTTCCTGGTAGTGGAAATGAGGGGTGCCGGCAGGAGTGGGGAGTTGTTGAGACATAGTGATATTTTGCGGAAATAAACTAATAATGTATTTGTATGAAGAAAAGCAATTGAATGAATGTTAAGGAAAAAGGCTTATGATTTATTGGCCGGAAGGCTTGGCTGTTGCTGTATTTTCAGCTGCACGAGCCTGTTCTTTCTCTTTTCTGGCCGCTTCTCTGGCGGCTTCCTTGCGTGCCTTTATCCTTTGTTCGCGTGCTTCTATTTGCTGTAATTGTTCCGGGGTAGGATAATATAATGGTGTCTTATAGCCGCAGGCGGAAACGCCCAGGCTCAGTCCTACCAGAACTACAATGGAAAGACTGCGATGTGTTTTTGAAAACGCAGACAATTTACTACTCCAAAAATTTTTTACAGAATTGATATTATGACTGAATCAGAATTTCTTGCACGTGCAGATGATATTTTAGATAAGATTCAGGCGCAGGCCGATGGCTGGTTTGAACATCTTGATATTGATGTTGATGCAAACCGCAGCGGTCAGGTGCTGACACTTGTCTTTGAAAATAACCGGCACGTTGTAATCAATAGCCAGGCCCCTTTGCAGGAAATGTGGGTGGCTGCCCCCAGTGGTGCATTTCATTACCGTTTTGACGGCCAGTTATGGCAGGATACCCGTGGTGGGCTGGAACTGGCGGCCAACGTGGCAAAGCTCTGTACGGAAATTACCGGGCAAAACCTGACAGTAACGCTGTAGGTTTGGTTGGTCAAAGCGTTTTCCTGTAAGCAAGCCAACTCATATAAAAAACAGCCCACTTTTAAGAGGGCTGTTTTTGTTGGCAGAAAGCCTGTGAGTTTGTTAGAAACGGATGGGTGGGCCACCCAGTGGGTTGAAAGATTCAATCAGCTTGCCAATGGCATCACCGCTGCCTGAGCCTGTTGCCGGTTTGGCAGAGCCGGCTTCTGTGCCAGGTGCGTAGCCACTGCCACCCACACCCAGATTGGCAATGGCTTGGCCTTGTGGAAATTCCGAATAAAAAAAGTTGTTGCCAACTTTGGCAAGGCCGGCTGGCAAGGGGCCTTGTTTGACGACCGGAACCGAAGGCAGGGCCTTGGACATATAGTCGAGCCAGATTGGCATGGCGGCGCCGCCACCGGTTTCCCGGTCACCCAAAGAGCGGGGCTGGTCGAAACCAAGCCAGGAAACCCCCACCAGTTTAGGTGTGTAACCGGCAAACCAGGCATCAAATGACTGGTTGGTAGTACCGGTTTTACCACCGATATCACTGCGTTTGAGCAGGGCCTGGGCTTTGGCGGCCGTACCGTTGCGGGCAACGCCACGTAACATGTCATCCATGACATAGGCAGTGCGTGGGTCCAGCACACGATTGGCTTCGTCACCGGCTTTGGCGGGCTGGGCCTTCATTAACACCCGGCCTTCGGGATCGGTGACATGGTCGATAATATAGGGATTGACGCGATAACCGCCATTGGCAAAGACCGAAAATGCGCTGGCCATTTGCAGTGGGGTTACGCTTCCTGCCCCAAGTGCCATGGTTAAATAGGCGCCTTTTGGGGGATGGCGGGCCGGATTAAAGCCGAAACGGCTGATAAATTCCATGGCAAAATCGGGTCCGACCGCTTCCAGAATACGGATGGAAACCATATTTTTGGACTTGTACAGGGCCTGGCGCATGGTCAGGCTATAGGTATAACTGTTGCCGTAATTTTTTGGGGTCCAGGGTTTGCTGCCGGTTTTGGCTGCGCTCAGGTAAAAAGGCTGGTCTGAAATATTGGTTTCGGGTGTCAGGCCACGTTCCAGGCCGGCTGCATAAACAAAGGGTTTAAAAATGGAACCGGGCTGGCGCCAGGCCTGGGTGGCCCGGTTGAAATCGCCACGGTTGAAATCAAACCCGCCGATCATGGCTTCGATAGCACCTGTTTCGGGGTTCATGGCAACAAAAACACCCTCTACTTCGGGCATATTGATAATGGTCCATTCACCTTTTACCTTTTGCAGGTAAATAACCGAACCGCGTTGAATATGCCGCTTGCTGCTGGGTTTCGCCACCAGGGCACGCTTGGCGTTATTCAGCTCGGTTCCGGTTAATTCAATGGCCTGTCCGGCCTCGCGAATGGCAACGACCTTGTTTGGGCTGGCAGAAAGCACCAGGTGAATCAGCATATCATCGCTGTCGGGGTATTTGTTTTTGACCGAATCAAGGAAATCGGCCATTTTTTCTGTATCCTGCTCTATTCCTGCGGGCAGTTCCAGCTGGTCAACCGGGCCCGGATAGGGTTTGCGGCGGGTATAGTTAAGGATGCCATCACGGACAGCATGGTAGGCTTGTTGCTGGTCTTTGGAGTGTACGGTGGTATAAACGTTCAGGCCACGTCCGTAAACATTGTCTTGATAAATGTTGTACATCAGCTGGCGGGCCAGTTCTGCCACATATTGCCCGTGACGGGCAAATTGCGTGTCAGGAGATTCGGGGTCACGGGACTTAATGACCATTTTCTCGTTGATGGCGGCATCATGCTGTTGCTGGTTGATATAACCCAGCTTGAGCATGCGGCCCAGAATGTAATGCTGGCGTTCGGTCGCGCGTTTCAGGTTTGCTTTCGGGTTAAAGCGGGAAGGTGCTTTGGGAATACCCGCCAGCATGGCGGACTGTGCAATACTGATTTGTGACAGTGGAATACCGAAATAGGTACGGGCAGCCGCAGAAAACCCGTAGGCACGGTGCCCCAGGTAAATCTGGTTAAGATAAAGTTCAAGAATCTGGTCTTTGCTTAGCCTGTCTTCGATCTTGTAGGTAAGCAACAGCTCGTAGAATTTACGGATGAATGATTTTTCGGAAGACAGGTAGAAGTTACGTGCCACCTGCATGGTAATGGTACTGGCCCCCTGGGATTTGGCGCCAGAGGTAAGATTGGCCAGGACAGCACGGCCGACACCAGACCAATCCACCCCATTATGGTTGTAGAAGTTGTCATCTTCGGCTGCCAGTACGGCCAGTTTCATGCTGTCGGGAATTTCATTGAAGCGCAATACATTACGTCTTTCTTCGCCATATTCAGCCAGCAGGACCTTGTCTTCGGAATAAATGCGCAGTGGAATACGGGGACGGTAATCTGTCATGGCATTCAGGTCGGGAAGGTTTGGCCATGTCAATCCGATTGCCATAGCCGCCAGCAAGGCGCCACAAAGCCCGATGCCTGCGCAAAATACGATTGATTTCATGATAAATCGACCCAGCCAGGAGCCGGAAGACGATTTTTCTTTTTTGGATGCGGTAGTTTTACTCATTAGACGGGATTTTAATGCTTTCTGGACAGAATTACTTAAAAAGAATCATGGGTTTCTGTAACTGAATTGTGCAGTTTAACGTTCATCACCCATGTTGCAAGTGATAATATGCAAAACTATGAAAATAAGTCTCAAATTACCGACATTTTTAAAATATGAGTGAAATAACACAGGATAGTACTCCAATCAGCCTGTCTGCCCGAAAGCCCATTTTTCTGGTAGGGATGATGGGAGCAGGTAAAACAACAATAGGAAAAGCACTTGCCAGAACGCTCGGGCGGGACTTTCTGGATCTGGATCATGAAATCGTCGGGCGCTGCGGTGTCAGTATTCCGGTTATCTTTGACATTGAAGGTGAAGAAGGGTTCCGTAAAAGGGAAACCCTGGTGCTTGATGAGGTTGCCAGGCTGGAGGGCATTGTATTGGCCACAGGAGGTGGTGCCGTGCTCAGGGAAGAAAACCGGGCTGTTTTAAAACAGTATGGGCTGGTTATTTACCTGAAAGCCAGTGCCGATGAGCTGTATCGCCGGGTGGCCAAAGACAAGAACAGGCCTTTGCTGGCAACCCCCAATCCAAAAGCCAGGATCGTGGAACTATTGGCCCAGCGGGAAGTCTTGTATGAAAGCGTTGCCAATCTCACTATAGAAACCGGGTCTGGCTCGATCGTTTCGGTGGTAAGGAAAATTCATAATTTGTTGCAAAAATCAGGGATTAATCATGAGTATCGTTAACGTTAGCACTGAAGGGGGGAACTACCCCATACATATTGCACCCAATCTGCTCAAGCAGGTGGGTACTTCGATTCCACCGGATACCACTTCGATTGTACTTATTAGTAACCCGACGGTATTTGGCCTGTATGGCAATACTGTTGTCAAGTCACTTGAGGCTTCCGGTAAACAGATTCATACCTTTGAAGTGCCTGATGGTGAATCATATAAAACGCTGGAAACCCTGAACAGTATATATACGTGGCTGCTGGAACACCGGCTTGACCGGCGCGCCGTGATTGTGGCCCTGGGGGGCGGGGTGATTGGCGATATGTGCGGTTTTGCGGCGGCAACCTATATGCGCGGTATCCGCTTCATCCAGGTTCCCACTACCTTGCTGGCCCAGGTAGATTCTTCCGTGGGGGGTAAAACAGCGGTCAACCATCCCATGGGCAAGAATATGATTGGCGCTTTTTACCAGCCGATTGCCGTTGATATTGATACCAATGTGCTTGCCACTTTACCCGAGCGTGAGATTGCAGCCGGCCTGGCCGAGGTTATCAAGTATGGCCTGATTCTTGATGCGGACTTTTTTGCCTGGTGTGAAGAAAATGTAGCCAAGCTCAGGGCGCTCGACGGGGAAGCCATTAGTTACGCCATCCAGCGCTCATGTGAGCTCAAGGCCTATGTCGTATCCCAGGATGAAAAGGAAACGGGACTGCGTGCCATTCTTAACCTGGGCCATACTTTTGCCCATGCCATAGAGGCCGGCCTGGGCTTTGGAACCTGGCTGCACGGTGAGGCGGTTGGTTGTGGCCTGGTTCAGGCGGCAGAGCTGTCTGCGCGGGTATGCGGTTTTCCCGCTGCCGATGTGGAAAGGGTCAGGGCATTGGTGGCAGCCATAGGCTGTCCGGTAACGGCACCCGATCTGGGTAGCAATAAATGGGTGGAACTGATGCAAATCGATAAAAAGGCCGAAGGGGGCAAGATCAAATTTGTTGTGATGCCCCAGATAGGCCAGGCACACAGTCAGACCGTGCCACATGAAGATCTGCTTCTTGTCTTGAAGAAAACAACAGGGATAGAGTAAACATGACAACGCTGGCACATTATGCAACCAAACCTGAAGATACCCGTGGCAGGGTTCACCAGGAAATTGAAGACCCAAGTCGTAACCCGTTCCAGCGTGACAGAGACCGGATTATTCACAGCTCGGCTTTTCGCCGGCTTGAATATAAAACACAGGTGTTTGTCAATCATGAGGGAGACCTGTTCCGTACCCGCCTGACCCATAGCCTTGAAGTGGCCCAAATTGCCAAAGCCCTGGCGCGCACCCTGCGCCTGAACGAAGACCTGATTGAGGCCATTTCACTGGCACATGATTTGGGTCATACCCCTTTCGGGCATGCCGGGCAAGACGCCCTGAATGCCTGCATGCGTGAGAAAGTGCCGCAGGCCGGTGGTTTTGAGCATAATCTGCAAAGCCTGCGGGTGGTAGATGAGCTGGAAGAGCGTTACGCCGCCTTCAATGGTTTGAACCTGTGTTTTGAAACCAGGGAGGGTATTTTAAAACACTGTTCTGTGTCACATGCACGCAGCCTGGGAGAGGTTGCCCGACGGTTTATTGATAAAAAACAGCCAGGCCTTGAAGCACAACTGGCCAATCTGGCCGATGAAATAGCCTATAACAACCATGATGTCGATGACGGGCTCCGGTCGGGGTTAATTACCATCGATCAACTGCTTGAGGTGGCTATATTCGCCGAGCATTATAATAAAGTGATAAAAATATATCCAAATATATCAAAAAAGCGGTTAATTTCCGAAACGATTCGTCGTATAATAAATACCTTGATTGTTGATTTGGCGCAGACAACAGCGGGAAAAATCAAAACATTTGATATCAAAACCCTGAAGGACGTATATAATGCACCTATGCTCGCTGCTTTTTCCGAACCGGTCAGGCAGCAGGCAGATGAACTCAAAAAGTTTCTCATGGAAAATCTCTACCGGCATTACAAGGTAATGCGAATGTCAGGTAAAGCCAGGCGAATTGTCTATGAACTATATAATGCATTTCTAGATGATCCGCGTTTGTTACCTAAAGATTATCGGGCTGATAGCGAATTGCAGCAGGCTCGCAGCATTGCAGATTACATTGCTGGAATGACCGATAGGTATGCAATTAAAGAGCATAAAAGATTGTTTTTGATTTAGCTTGTTTTTGTTTTGAAAAAAAATTAAGTCAAAGCTTTCAAAAGGGTGGATTGTTTACAATTAGAAACATTCCGATTTTGCCAATTGTTAATCCAAGACTTGAATATTATGCAAGGTAATGACGATTTTTCATTGTGTCATATTTTAATTATTGACCATGAAATACACGGGCGTAATGCACTAATGAATATCCTGCGTGAAGAAAACGCACGGATTAGTCATGCATTTGACGGTTTGCAAGGGTATGAGCGTGCCGTAGCCAACCGACCGGACCTGATCCTGTCAAATATACAGTTGCCAAAACTTAATGGTGTTTCCTTGTGCCGTCGCCTGAAAGTTAATCCGTTTACCAGTGATATCCCCCTGCTTTTTTACGGGCAGTATGAAGACCCTGAAAACCGGCTGGAGGCATTTCGTAGCGGGGCGGTCGATTTTATTCCCAATGATTGTTCAGACTTCGAAGTTGTGGCACGTATCAGGGTACATTTATCTTTAGCCCGTAAAAAACGAATGGTTCAAACCATGGCCATGGGTGCAAACCAGGATCTTGAATCATTCCCCTCTTTGGCTTTGGTGAAGCCGGTTGCTTCCTCTGAGACCCTTGACGATGTCCTGGTTGTTTCTATTGTCCAGAAATATGTCATGCAGCATCTTAATGAGCCGCTTTCAATTACCCATTTGGCAGACGTGGCCGGAGTCCATGAAAAACGGCTTACCAAGGCTTTCCAGGATAACCTCAATATCAGTGTGTTCGAGTTTGTGCGTGATACCCGCATGCACGAAGCAAAACGGCTTTTACTGGAAACCTCATTACGCACCATGACCATTGCCGCCGAAATCGGGTATTCCAGTTCGGCCAATTTCTCAACTGCATTCCAGCAGTTTTATGGTGTGTCCCCTTCTGTATTCAGAAAACACAAAGGCAATATAGAACCAAGCGAAGAAATGGCAAAATCCCTTGCGGGTTAAGTGGTTTTTCCTTATAAAGACATCTAGTAATTACTGGCCCGTTAAGGCGGCTGGTTCATTTGTAAAAACACAATATAAATGAGGATGTCATGCTGTTGACCCTGGCCATACTTTGCTTTTTTCAGGCACTCGGAGAGCTGACCTCCATGTTGTCCGGTTTGCCCATTCCCGGCCCGGTTATGGGTATGGTTTTTCTGGTTATTGTCCTTTGGCGAATACCCCGCCTGCTTGATCAGATCACCATTCCTGCCGAGCAGCTGCTCAGGTCCATGATGATTATGTTCATTCCCGTCTGTGTCGGAATCATGACCTCATATACCCTGCTTAAGGGGCAATGGCTGGCGGTGGTTATTGCTATTGCCGTCAGTACCATACTGGCCATGGTGGTGGGGGCACTGGTTATGCAATGGGTGGTCAGGGTCACGGGCAAGCGGGCAGCGGTGGCCAACAGGGAGAAAGCAGATGTTTAACGAATTCTGGACCGTGTTTATCAATACCCCCCTGTTTGGCATTTTATTGACCTTGCTGGTTTATGCCGGTGCTGCCTGGCTGGCCCAAAAAAGCCGTTTTCACCCATTGGTTAACCCGGTAGCGATTGGTGTCCTGGTGATTGTGCCCTTTCTGGTGTATAGCGGTGTCTCCTATGAGAATTATATGAACGGGGCGCAATACATATCATTTTTACTGGGTCCGGCCACGGTTGCGCTTGCTGTGCCCCTGGTGAAACAGCTGGGCCGGATTCGCCAGGCCTGGCTGCCCCTGATATGCGGTTTGCTGGCGGGTTCCTTAACGGCCATCCTGTCGGTGGTCCTGATTGCGTTCATGTTGGGGGCGGAAGATACCGTCCTTATTTCCCTGGCACCCAAGTCGGCCACCATGCCTATTGCCATGGGCGTGAGTGAAAAACTGGGTGGGCTTGCTTCGCTGGCCTCGGTGGGGGTAATGGGTACCGGAATTTTTGGGGTGATGATTGCGCGTTACGTCTTCCGGCTGATTAAAGTGGAATCACCCGAAATCCGGGGTTTTATGCTGGGCCTGACAACCCACGGCATTGGTGTGGCAAGGGGCTTCCAGATCAGTAACGAAATGGGGGCATTTGCCGGATTGGGCATGAGTCTGAATGGCCTGTTAACGGCCTTTCTGGTGCCCGTCATTATGGCACTGCATTTTGTTCTGTTTTAACGTCTTATGGATTTCGTGACCGAACTGCCCATGACCACAACCGGTAAAATCATTTGCAAGGCTTTACGCCAGCAAAGGCTTTAAATATCGCCCGGTATGGCTGTCGGGGTTATTGGCAATATCCTGTGGCAGCCCTTCGGCCACAATGGTGCCGCCTCCCTGGCCGCCTTCCGGGCCCATATCCACCACCCAGTCGGCGGTTTTAATCACATCCAGGTTGTGTTCAATTACCACGACCGTATTGCCGGCTTCCACCAGCTGGTTAATGACTTTGAGCAAGAGGGCGATATCGGCAAAATGCAGGCCGGTGGTGGGTTCATCAAGCACATACATGGTTTTGCCGGTACTGCGCTTGGACAGCTCCAGTGATAGTTTGATGCGCTGTGCCTCACCACCGGAAAGCGTGGTGGCACTTTGTCCCAGGCGGATATAGCTTAAACCGACCTCCATCAGGGTTTGCAGCTTGCGGGCAACCAGGGGAACGGCATTGAAGTATTCAAGTGCCTGTTCTACCGTTAAATCAAGCACATCGCTAATGGTACGGCCACGGTAGCGGACTTCCAGGGTTTCACGGTTATAACGTTTGCCATGACAGGTATCGCAGGGTACATACATATCGGGCAGGAAATGCATTTCCACCTTGATAACGCCATCTCCCTGGCAGGTTTCACAGCGTCCGCCCTTGACGTTGAAAGAGAACCGGCCCGGGTCATAGCCCCGGGCACGTGCTTCTGGCGTGCCGGCAAACAGTTCTCGGATAGGGGTGAACAGGCCGGTGTAGGTGGCCGGGTTGCTGCGTGGAGTACGGCCAATCGGGCTTTGGTCGACATTGATGATTTTGTCGAAGTGTTCCAGCCCCTCGATGTGTGAATAAGGGGCGGACTCTGACTGGGCACGGTTCAGCTCTTTGGCCATAATGGTGGCCAGCGTATCGTTGATGAGGGTGGATTTGCCGGAGCCGGAAACGCCGGAAATGCACACCAGTTTGCCAACTGGGATACGTAAGTCAACCGACTTCAGGTTATTACCGGTACAGCCATACAGTTTCAGCCAGTTTTGTTCACCGCTCAACGGGCGGGTTTTGCCAGCGGTGATTTTCTGGCGACCGCTTAAGTAATCGCCCGTGATAGAGGCCGGGTTGGCTTCAATTTGCTGCGGTGTGCCCTGGGCAATGACCTTGCCGCCATGCTCACCGGCACCCGGGCCCATGTCCACCACCCAGTCGGCGGCGCGGATCATGTCTTCATCGTGCTCTACCACAATCACGCTATTACCCAGGTCGCGCAAATGCTGCAAGGTATGGATCAGGCGGTCGTTGTCACGCTGGTGCAGGCCAATGGAAGGTTCATCAAGCACATACATGACACCGGTCAGGCCGGAGCCGATCTGGCTGGCCAGACGGATACGCTGGGCTTCGCCGCCCGAGATGGTGTCGGCACTGCGGTCGAGTGACAGATAGTTCAGGCCCACGTCATTCAGAAACTGCAGGCGGGATTGTATTTCGCGCACGATACGGTCGGCGATTTCCTGGCGGGCCCCGCTTAACTGCAGGTTTTCAAACCATTGCAGGCAATCGGATAATGCCATGGCCTCTACTTCATAAATACCCAGGCCCTGCTTGCCACCTTCACGCAGTTCATCGCCAATCAGGACGTTACGGGCATCACTGCGCAAGCGTGAGCCCTGGCATTCGGGACAGCATTGCAGGCTGCGGTATTTGTTGAGTTCTTCGCGGACCGCACTGGAGTCGGTTTCCAGCCAGCGTCGTTCAAGATTGGGAATAATGCCTTCAAACGTATGGGTTTTAAAGGTGCTGCGCCCTTTGTCATTAAGGTACAGAAAAGAAATTTCCTCTTCACCCGATCCGTATAAAACAATCTGCCTGATGTTGTCGGGCAGTTCTTCAAAGGGCTGCTCTATATCAAAATCGTAATGAATGGCCAGGCTGTTAAGCAGGGAGTGGGTAAAGGCATTGCGCTTGTCCCAGCCCATGATGGCGCCACTGGCCAGGCTCAGCCCGGGAAAGGCGACAATCCGTTTTGGGTCAAAGATATGAACGTGACCCAGCCCGTCACAACGTGGACAGGCCCCAATCGGGTTATTGAAACTGAACAGGCGGGGTTCCAGTTCAGGCAGACTGTGGTTGCAGACCGGGCAGGCATAGCGGCTGGAAAAAGCGTGTTCGGTATTTTCATCAAGGTCCAGCACAATCACCCGGCCATCGGCCAGCTTGATGGCGGTTTCAATGCTTTCCGCCAGCCGTTGTTTGCTATCAGGGCGTACCTTGAGGCGATCAATGACAATATCAATATTGTGTTTTTCATTTTTGTTCAGGACAGGCTGGCGATCCAGCTCAACCATTTGCCCGTTCAGGCGGATACGGATGAAACCCTGGGCCTGGAACTGGGCGAACTCGTCCTCAAAACTGCCTTTGCGGTTACGGGCGATGGGTGCCAGCAGGGCTATCCGGGTTTCGGGCTTCATGGCCAGAATGAAATCAACCATTTGCCCCACGCTTTGCGCCTGCAGCGGTTCATTATGCTCGGGGCAATAGGGCGTGCCAACGCGGGCATACAGCAGGCGCAGGTAATCATGCACCTCGGTAATGGTGCCAACGGTTGAGCGCGGGTTATGGCCCGCCGCTTTCTGTTCGATGGAAATGGCCGGTGACAGGCCTTCGATCAGATCGACATCGGGCTTGTCCATCAGTTGCAGGAACTGGCGGGCATAAGCAGACAGGCTTTCCACATAGCGGCGCTGGCCTTCGGCATACAGGGTATCAAAAGCTAGGGATGATTTGCCGGAACCGGACAGGCCGGTCAGGACGACCAATTTGTGGCGGGGCAAATCAAGTGAAATATTCTTGAGATTATGTGTGCGGGCACCGCGGATGCGGATCGCATCCCTGTTGAAGTCACCGGTTGTGTTCGGGGATGTATCCATTA
Organism: Alcaligenaceae bacterium; assembly: GCA_012735395.1. GTDB lineage: Bacteria > Pseudomonadota > Gammaproteobacteria > Burkholderiales > Burkholderiaceae_B > Advenella. The sequence goes on from JAAYHN010000313.1 coordinate 25,578, forward strand.
CCATTTTTTAATACGAGCTTCCAGTAAGATGAGTCTGGTTTTTATCAGCGCAATACATAACTATAACGCAGGAAGCCAGTCTGCGTTACACTCTCATAAAGATATACTCCAATTAGTTGGTATTATTTGAAACAAACACATGTCTACTAAACCTGTAACCAGTCCGTCAGATTCCCGCCATTCTCCCAGGCATCCAAAAGAAAAGCTCAAGCTAACCGCTGTTGAAAGAAAAGCCAGTGTGTCCCTGGCTTTATTGTTTGCGGTACGCATGCTGGGCCTGTTTCTGCTCACGCCGGTGTTTGCCGATGCCGCCAAAACCTTAACGGGTGGCAATAATGCCGCCCTGGTGGGGGCGGCAATTGGTGCTTACGGTATTACCCAGGCCATTATGCAAATTCCGCTGGGTATGGCCTCTGACCGGTTTGGCCGGCGCCCGGTTATTGTGTTTGGCATGCTGCTGTTTGTGATCGGGGGCATTGTTTGTGCCAATGCCGAATCGGTCACCACCGTTATTATTGGCCGGGCCATTCAGGGTTTCGGGGCCGTTTCCGCCGCCATTACCGCCTGGGTTGCCGATGCCACCCGGCCGGAAATCCGTACCCGTGCCATGGCCATGGTGGGCGCTTCCATTGGTATTTCCTTTGCCCTGTCTTTAGTGCTGTCACCGCTGCTGGTTGAATGGAGCGGCTTGCCGGGCCTGTTCTGGGTGATTAGCCTGCTGGGTTTTGTGTGCCTGTTAATGGCTACTTTCATTGTGCCGGTGGTGCCCATGCACGGTCAGGCAGTGGCGCAACAGTCAAGGGCGGCCGATGTCTTCAAGCATGTGGATTTACTGCGCCTGAATTACGGTGTGTTCTGCCTGCATTTTATTTTAATGTCCATTTTTGTGGTGGCCCCTCCTTTGCTGATGGAGCTGGGTGGGTATACGGTGGGCAATCTGTGGGAAGTCTATCTGCCGGTTATTCTGGTGGCCTTTATCTTGATGGTGCCGGCTGTTTTCTATACGGAAACCCGCCATGTTCATAAGTTAAGCCTTGAAATTTGCGTGGCAGCCCTGGCCGTAGTAATGGGGCTGATGCCTTTGGCCAGCCATTCATTTGCCGCCACCATGGTGGTTTTTGTGGTGTTTTTCATTGCTTTTAATATTCTTGAAGCCTTGCAGCCTTCCATGGTTTCGCGTATTTCGCCACCGGAGCATAAAGGGCTGGCACTGGGTTTTTACAATATGTCGCAAGCGCTGGGTGTGGCAGCGGGGGGGGCAATTGGTGGTTTGGTAGCACGTTACGCCGGGCCTTCCCAGGTGTTTTTGCTGGGTTCCTTGCTGGCGGCCAGCTGGTTCCTGATTTCGCGTGGATTAAAAGTCAGCCGGCGTTAGGCCAGAGGTCTAAGGAATAGCCACAATGGTTATAATACGCACATGATTCTTTCGTTAACCAAACTGCATTTGTAATATGTAAAGCTGGTTAACACAAATTGTTAGGAAATTTTTTATGGCATCAGTCAACAAAGTTATTTTAGTGGGAAATCTGGGGCGTGATCCCGAAGTTCGTTACAGCCCTGACGGTGCTGCAATGTGCAATATTACCATTGCCACAAGCTCAAACTGGAAAGATAAAAACACCGGTGAGCGCCGTGAAGAAACCGAATGGCATCGCGTGACTTTTTATGGCCGTCTGGCTGAAATTGCCGGTGAATACCTGAAAAAAGGTCGTTCTGTGTATATCGAAGGCCGCATTAAAACACGTAAATGGCAAGACAAAGACACCGGGCAAGATCGCTATTCAACAGATATTATCGCCGATCAAATGCAAATGCTGGGTGGCCGTGACAGCATGGGTATGGGTGCCGATGATGGCGGTTTTGGTGATTCTTCTTATTC
>JAAYHN010000314.1 GCA_012735395.1 Alcaligenaceae bacterium
AGGTGGACCCACTCCTTCCCTTCCCGAACAGGACAGTGAAACGCCTTTGCGCCGATGATAGTGGATGGACATCCGTGAAAGTAGGTCATCGTCAGGCTCTTTATTCCAAAAAAGCCCTTCAGCTAACCCTGAAGGGCTTTTTTATTACCTGTTCAATTTAATTGCCATAAGGTTGAAAATCAATGTTTGAATGGTTTTTTTTCCCGGATGAAATAAGCAAAACTTTTGCGATTGTATTGGTGTTTGCCAGTTTTTTTACTTCGGCCTTGACCGCAGCAATGGGTTTGGGTGGTGGTGTCGCTTTATTGGCATTAATGGGTACGGGTATGCCGGTAGCCAGTGTATTGCCAGTCCATGCGATTGTACAGCTGGGCTCAAATCTTGGCCGTACTTTTATTCAATTCAAATATATTGTCTGGCCCCTGGTATTATGGTTTGTGCTTGGCAGTATTGTTGGCGTTGCCATGGGCGGGCCGGTAGTCATGCATATCCCGGATACGTTTGCCAAATTGTTACTGGCTGCTTTTATTCTTTGGTCTGTTTTCGGTACTAAAATAAAACCGGGTTCATCTATCAGTAAAACCTATTTTATTATAGGGGGGGCATTAACCAGTTTTGCCTCTATGATTATTGGTGCAGCCGGGCCAATGGTAGCCGCTTTGATTGCTTCAAAGGGATATACCAAACAACCCTTGATTGCAACCCATTCCGTTTGTATGGTGTTTCAGCATGGGCTTAAAATTTTGGTGTTTGGTGCGCTGGGTTTTGCCTTTGCGCAATGGGCTCCTATGTTAATTGCCATGGTTGCCAGTGGTTTAGTGGGAACTTATGTGGGCACCCGTTTGCTGGATAACTTACCAGATAAAATTTTTAAACTGGGTTTCAGGGTAACCATGTTACTGTTAAGCCTGCATATGATATGGGGTGCGCTTAAATCTTTTTTTTATTAAGCTATTGAAAATAAAGAATTTTCCTTTTCTTTCAAATAAGCTGTATTTATAAATATATCGCCTATAATAACCTCCATGTATATAAATTATAGTAGGGGGTTATGCTTAAATCAGTACCATATAAAACAGCAGTACGAACGATTCACCTTCCTGGGCAAGAGCCTTTGAAAATTTTTACCTTATCAGACAGGCAACAGTTCTATGATCCAACCGGGGCTGCACAACGCCTTGGCATTTCTTCAGCAACCTGGCCATTGTTTGGCATGTTGTGGCCTTCCGGTTTGCAACTGGCACTTAAAGTAATTAAAAATCAGGTGGATCCTGAACAGCGTATTCTGGAAATTGGTTGCGGTTTGGCATTGGCCAGTTTGACAGCGCATCGCCTGGGGGCTGATGTCACTGCCAGTGACAGGCATCCTTTAACGAAACGTTTTCTTAATAAAAACCTTAAAAATAATGATTTGCCCTTGCTTGAATACAGGCATGGGCAATGGGGACGCAATGAACCGGTATCCCTGCTTGATACCGGGGCACCAATTTTGTCCGGGCGCTATGATTTGATTATGGGCAGTGATTTGCTGTATGAGCCAGACAGTCCGGCCCAGGTCGCGCAGTTTATTCACCAGCATGCACAGGCGCAGTCTGAAGTGTGGGTGATGGATCCTAACCGGGGTTATAGAAACCGTTTTACACGAAAAATGGCCGAATTTGGTTTTTCATTAATGGAAGATGCCAAAATACAAAGGCCTTATGCCTATAACTTAAATGATACGCCCGAAGCGTATTCCGGACGTTTCTTGCGTTATGTGCGCAATATTAACCCGCGTCAGTTAGGCTGATATTGGCACTGTACTTGCCTTAACAGGAAAACATTACCGTTGAAACCGCTCATGTTTTAGCACAGGCCATGTTTTTCCCGTTATTCGTAAAACGCGATCCGCTTATTTATTTTTGCCGGGTCGCGTATGTATTTCAATTGCCATCTTTTTCTTTGTCATCCATATCAATCTGGCTTATTTCTTCCCATAGCATGCCCATATCATTGAAATGATGGTAGACATCAAAAATTTCCAGGTTATCGCTATGATATTCGCCACCTAGTACTGGTGGAGTCTTGAAACTGTATACGGTATTGGCAGGTAATTGATGATGCATGAGTGGGGCAATCAGCTCACACGAAAAATAATCAATCACAAACTCTTCATCACCAAGCAATTTCTGGAAAGCGTCCAGGGAATCGGCCAGCATTTCCAGCTCACCATCAAGGGTATCCAGAAAAAGCAGCGAACCATTGTCCTGATCCAGCAAAATGGCATCACCCACCTGGGTAATCATGGCAATTTCCATATTGGCAGGAACCAGCCATTGCCATGCCTGAAGGAGTTTTTGGCTGTCAAGGTTGGTGCTATCAATAACAAGGTCTTTTAAATTCATGATGGTTTGTGTAAAAAAACCGGGCTATTAACCCGGTTGTGTTGTTAACAGGATTGGGATTGAACAGGATTATGCCTGAATATTCGCTTTAAATTCATCATCGGACATGAAAATATAGCGAACAGCATCTATCAGCCCCAGGAATACAGTGAGTGGCAGCCAGATAAAGCTGATAATCAAATAAAACAGGCCCATGCCAATTTGGCCTGCGTAAAAACGGTGGGCCCCCAGCCAGCCAAGAAAAATAGCCAGGAAAATAGCTATTTTACGGGCATTGGCCTGTTGGTTCATTTCTTCGCCTTTATTTTTGTATATCCATACACAAACAAAGGCGGTAATCACAATAGCAGCCAGGATTTTTACCGGATGCCGTGAAACATAAAGTGAAACCGTCAGGTATAAATCCTGGAAATTATAGATAACAATGCCTGTAACCTGATGAATCCAGCTGGCCAGGGCAGCGAAAACGCCTTCACCAAAGGTTAAGCCAATCAGGACAATAATAAAAACAATCACAGGCAACATGATTTTTTGCAGCATGCATTTTCTCCGGAAGGATAGCAGTCAATTTTGCATGGCTTGACCTGGCCACGACGTAAAGAGTGTTAATAC